>NZ_JBHWVJ010000001.1:200204-230588 GCF_042736725.1 Streptomyces sp. NPDC060028
AAACTGACGCCACGTCAGCTAACGTCCCCCTTCGCCCGCCCACCCACATCCGGCGAAGGGGGACTTCTCCATGCCCATCACCGTGGCCCGGTTCAATCTCGTCGACCCGAACGGCACCCCCGAGACCCTCTCCGCCCGGTACAAGGCGGCCCTGGAGATGGCCAGGTACGCGGACGACCGCGGGATCGACACCATCCAGACCGAAGAGCACCACGGCACCGACAACAATTGGCTGCCCTCGCCGTTCGCCTTCGCGGGCGCGGTCTTCGGCGCCACCCGCCGGATCGCGGTCACCGTCTCGGCGATCATCGGCCCGCTGTACGACCCCCTCAAGGTCGCCGAGGACGTCGCCGTCCTGGATCTGCTGAGCGGCGGCCGCCTCGTCACGGTCGCGGGCATCGGCTACCGGCCCGAGGAGTACGAGCAGCACGGCGTGGAGTGGGGCCGGCGCGGGCGGCTCCAGGACGAGCTGCTGGAGACCCTGCTGAAGGCGTGGACCGGCGAGCCGTTCGAGTTCCGCGGCCGTACGGTACGGGTCACCCCGCGGCCGTTCACCCGGCCGCACCCGATGCTCCTGGTCGGCGGCAGCTCGCAGGCGGCGGCCCGGCGCGCGGCCCGGCTGGGGCTGCCCTTCTTCCCTAGCGCGCACCTGCCGGAGCTGGAGGCGTACTACCACGCGAGGCTCGCGGAGTACGGCACCGAGGGCTTCTGCATGATGCCGGCCGCCGAGACCCCGCTGCTGCACATCGCCGAGGACCCGGACCGGACGTGGGCCGAGCACGGCGAGCGCTTCCTGCACGAGGCGGGCATGTACGCGTCCTGGCAGTCCAAGGACATCCGCAGCGCCGTACGGTCCGCCGCCCGCTCGGTGGCGGAGCTGCGCGCGGAGGGGGTGTACCGCATCCTCACCCCGGACGAGGCGGTGGCGTACGCCCGCGCCGCCGGCGAGGCCGGGAACCTGGTGTTGCACCCGCTGTGCGGCGGGATGCCGGTCGACGAGGGCTGGCGGAGCCTGCACCTGCTGTGCGAACAGGTACTGCCCCGGCTCAAGGACTGAGCCGGGGCAGTATCGAGGAGAGGGGTGTTGGCGGGGGTGGTTACCCCATCTCCTCCAGCGCCTTGCCCTTGGTCTCCGGCACCCACTTGAGGATGAAGGGGATCGAGAGCAGGGCGAAGACCGTGTAGATGATGTACGCGCCGGACAGGTTCCAGTCCGAGAGGGTCGGGAACGACACGGTGATGACCCAGTTGGCGATCCACTGGGCGGCCGCGGCGACGCCGAGGGCCGCGGCGCGGATGCGGCCCGGGAACATCTCGCCGAGCAGCACCCAGACCACCACGCCCCAGGACAGCGCGAAGAAGAGCACGAAGCAGTTGGCGGCGACCAGGGCCACGATGCCCTGGGCGTGCGGCAGGGCGATGTCGTCGCCGACCCCGGACTTGAACGAGAACGCCCAGGCGGCGAGCCCCAGCGAGATCGTCATGCCGACCGAGCCGATGAGGGCCAGCGGCTTGCGGCCGATCCGGTCCACGAAGATCATCGCGATCACCGTGCCGATGATGTTCACGACCGAGGTCTCGAAGGAGTACAGGAACGAGGCGCTCGGGTCGATGCCGACGGACTGCCACAGCGAGGAGCTGTAGTAGAAGATCACGTTGATGCCGACGAGCTGCTGGAACAGCGACAGGCCGATGCCGACCCAGACGATGGGCAGGAAGCCGAAGCGCCCGCCGAGCAGGTCCTTGAAGGTGGACTTGTGCTCGGAGCGCATGGCGTGCTCGATCTCGGCGACGCGCCCTTCGAGGTCCACCTGCGAACCCTCGACCTCGGCGAGCACCTTCTTGGCCTCGTCGGTGCGGCCGACGGAGACCAGGAAGCGGGGGGACTCCGGGATGACGAAGGACATCAGCCCGTAGAGCGCGGCCGGAACGACCATGACGCCGAGCATCCACTGCCAGGCTTCCAGGCCGCCGATCTTGCCGCGCTGGTCGCCGTCGGCGAGGTTCAGGATCCCCCAGTTGACGAGCTGGGAGACGGCGATGCCGATGACGATCGCCGCCTGCTGGAAGGAGGCGAGCCGGCCGCGGTACGCGGGCGGGGAGACCTCGGCGATGTAGGCCGGTCCGATGACGGAGGCCATGCCGATGCCGAAGCCGCCGACGACCCGCCACACGGCCAGGTCCCACAGGGCGAAGGGGAGGGCAGAACCGATGGCGCTCGCCGTGAAGAGGACGGCGGCGATCTGCATGCAGCGGATACGGCCGATCCGGTCGGCGATGCGGCCCGCGGTGGCGGCGCCGAACGCACAGCCGATCAGCGCGGCGGCGATCACCTGGGCGAGGGCGGCGGGGCCGATGTCGAAGCGGTCCCGGATCGCGACGACGGCGCCGTTGATGACGGAGCTGTCGTAGCCGAAGAGGAATCCGCCCATGGCCGCGGCCGCGGTGATGAAGATGACGTGCCCGAGGTGGTCGGGGTGTGCCGCCCGACCACCGCCTGCCGCGGGGACGTTCGCTGTGCTGCTGCTGGTCAAGGTGTGCTCCGTGGGGGGTTTCGTCCGTCCTACCAGTGGCGCACAGTTCAAGATCGGGCACCACCCGAGGGCGGGAGACAGCGGAGCGAGCCTATGTGTTCATTTCGTGAAGTCAATAGGCGGTGTGAAGTTCGTGTAAGCCAGGAACTGCCACCTTTGAGTTCACTTCTTGAATATAAGCGGGTTAGCGGAGTCGCTGGCTGATGACCTTCGAGACGCCGTCGCCCTGCATGGAGACGCCGTAGAGCGCGTCGGCGACCTCCATCGTCCGCTTCTGATGGGTGATCACGATGAGCTGCGAGCTCTCCTGGAGCTCCTCCATGATCCGGATCAGCCGCTGCAGGTTCGTGTCGTCGAGCGCGGCCTCCACCTCGTCCATCACGTAGAACGGGCTGGGCCGGGCCTTGAAGATGGAGACCAGCAGCGCCACTGCGGTCAGGGAGCGCTCGCCGCCGGACAGCAGCGAGAGCCGCTTGACCTTCTTGCCGGGCGGGCGGGCCTCGACGTCCACGCCGGTGGCCAGCATGTTGTCGGGGTCGGTGAGGATCAGCCGGCCCTCGCCGCCGGGGAACAGCCGCGAGAACACCCCCTCGAACTCGCGGGCCGTGTCCCGGTAGGCCTCGGTGAAGACCTGCTCCACGCGCTCGTCGACCTCCTTCACGACCTGAAGGAGATCGGCCCGGGTCTTGCGCAGGTCCTCCAGCTGCTCGCTGAGGAACTGGTGACGCTCCTCCAGGGCCGCGAACTCCTCCAGGGCGAGCGGGTTGACCTTGCCGAGCTGCTGGTACGCGCGCTCGGCCGCCTTCAGCCGCTTCTCCTGCCGGTCCCGTACGAAGGGGCCGGGGCGGTTGCGCGGATGTTCCGGGTCCTCGGGCAGTGCTTCGCCCTCGGCGGGCGGGGAGGGCGGCACCGGCTGGTCGGGCCCGTACTCGGCGACCAGGCCGGCCGCCTCCATCCCGAACTCCTCCAGGGCGCGGCCCTCGACCTGCTCGATGCGCAGCCGCTTCTCGGCGCCGAGCACCTCGCCGCGGTGGACGGAGTCGGTGAGCTTGTCGAGCTCGCCCTTGAGGTCGCGGCCGCGGCCCCGGGCCTCGGCCAGTTCGCGCTCGCGCAGTCCCTTGGCGTACTCGGCGGCGGCCCGTTCCTGTTCGGCCCGGCTCAGCGACACCTCCACGTGCGCGAGCAGTTGCCGGGCGCCGTCCGCCACGGCCCGGGCCACCTGCGCCTCGCGGCGCAGCCGCTCCCGGCGCCGCTCGGCGCGGGCGCGGGCCTCCCGCTCCGCGCGGGCTCCGCGGTCGAGTGCGTCGGCGCGTCCGGCCAGCCCCTTGACCCGCTCCTCGTGGGTGCGCAGCTGCAGCCGCGCCTCCATCTCGGTCTGGCGCGCGTTGGCCCCGTCGGCGGCGAGACGGTCGCGCCGGGAGCTGTCCGGCTCCTCCTCGACCGGCATCTCCTGCGCCACCTCGAGCCGTTGCGCGCACTCCTCCACCTCGGCCAGGGCCTGCTCCAGCGCGTCCTGCGCCTTGGCCGCGGCCGTGGTGCAGCGCTCGGCCTCGCCCGCGGCCCCCTTGGCCTGCCCGGCGAGGCGGCCGAGCTGCTGGGCCACCCCGGCGCGGGCCTGCTCGGCGGCGCGGCGGCGTTCGCCTAGCTCCTCCACCCGGGCCGCGCCGTGGGCGCGGCGGGCCTCGGCCGCCTGTTTCGCCCCGTCCAGTTCCAGGCACTGCCCGTCGAGCCGGGCCAGCTCCGCGACCGCCTCGTCCACGGCGGCCTGTACCTCGATCAGGCTGGGCACCCCCGCGGAGCCGCCGTGCGCGAGATGCGCCCCGACCACGTCCCCCTCCCGGGTGACGGCCACCGCGTCGGGCCGCTCCGCGACGAGTGCCTCGGCCTCTTCGAGGGACCCGACCACGAAGTGGTCCCGCAGGATCCATCCCACGGCCCGCCGCGCTTCGGCGTCGCCGCCGACCAGCGCGGCCGCGGGCACGCCGGTGGCGGCTTCGCCCGCGGGTCCGCGGCCGGTGCTCCGCAGATCCAGCCCCGCCGGCGTATGAGGCACGAGGCCCGGGGCGGGGCCCGGCGCGGCGCCCCGCACATCCAGCCCCGCCGGCGTTTGAGGCGCGGGGCCGGGCAGCGCCCGGTCTCGGGGAGGGGCAGGGTGGGGGAAGGCTCCCCCGGTCCCGGTCCCGGTCCCGGTCCCGGTCCCGGTCCGGGGCTGGGGCTGGGGCTGGCCGGGCAGGACGGCCGACCCGGCGGCATCCGCGCCCCGGTCCGGGAGAGCACCCGGCGGGGTGATCAGGAACGTGGCCCGCCCGGCGTCGGCCGCGCGCAGGTGCCGGATGGCGGCGGCCGCGGCCTGCGGCGAGGCCACGGCCAGCGCGTCCGCCGCCGCACCCAGGGCCGCCGCGACGGGGACCTCGTACCCCGGGGTGACGCAGAGACGTTCCGCCGCCGGACCCATCAGCCCGGCCAGCCGATCCCGCGCGGCCAGCAGCGCGCCCGTACCGTCCTTGCGGCGCAGCCCCAGCGCCAGCGCGTCATGCCGCGCCGACACCGCCGCCCGCGACCGCTCGGCCGCGGCCAGGGCGTCCCGCGCGGCGGACAGCCCGGTTTCCGCCGCCGCCAGCTCCGCCCGCGCGGCCTCGTGCTCCGTGTCCGCCGACGGGTCTTCGAGCCCGCCGACCTCTTCCGCGAGCGCCTCGTACTCCGCCTGCGCGGCGGCGGCGCGCGACTGCGCCTCGTCCCGCGCCGCCACCAGCCGGTCGATCTCCGCCTGCGCGGCCCCGGCCCGGGAGCGGGCCGCGCCCAGGCGCCCCGTCAGCCGGGCCAGGCCCTCGCGCCGGTCGGCGACGGCCCGCGCCGCGTCCCGCAGCCGTCGTTCCTCCTCGGCCAGCGACCGCTCCAGCTCGGCCCGGTGCTCGACGGTGTCCTCCAGCGCCCGCGAGGCCGCCTCCAACGCGGCCGTCAGTTCCGCCTCCTGCTCGCGGATCCGCTCGGCCTCCTGCTCCATGCTTTCGGGGTCCCTCGAATCCGCGCCGCGCCGCTCCTCCTCCACCGGAGCCGTCGCGCTCTTGACGCGCGCGTCCGCCAGGGAAGCGGTCCCCCGTACCCGCTCGGCCAGCTGCGACAGCTCGTACCAGGTCTGCTGCGCGCGCTGGAGGCGCGGCGCGAGTTCCCGTACGGCCTCCTCCAGTTCGGACTCCCGCCGCACCGCGCCCGCGAGCTGCGCCTCGGCCGTCTCCTTGCGCTCCTTGAGCGCGGTCTCGTCAGCGATCTCCGCGTCGAGGGCGCGCTTCAGCGTCACGAGGTCGTCGGCGAGCAGCCGCAGCCGCGCGTCGCGCAGGTCGGCCTGGATCACGGCGGCCCGGCGGGCGACCGCCGCCTGCCGGCCCAGGGGCTTGAGCTGCCGCCGCAGTTCGTCGTTGAGGTCCTGGACGCGTGCGAGGTTGGCCTGCATCGCGTCCAGCTTCCGCAGCGCCTTCTCTTTCCGCTTGCGGTGCTTCAGTACGCCGGCGGCCTCCTCGATGAAGGCCCGTCGGCCCATCGGGTCGGCGTGCAGGACGGAGTCCAGCTGGCCCTGGCCGACGATGACGTGCATCTCGCGGCCGATGCCGGAGTCGGAGAGCAGCTCCTGGATGTCCAGCAGCCGGCAGGTGTCACCGTTGATCTGGTACTCGCTGCTGCCGCCGCGGAACATGATCCGGGTAAGGGTGACTTCGGCGTAGTCGATGGGCAGCGCGCCGTCGGAGTTGTCGATCGTGAGGGAGACCTCGGCCCGCCCCAGCGGCGGGCGCCCCGTGGTGCCCGCGAAAATGACGTCTTCCATCTTCCCGCCGCGCAGGGACTTCGCCCCCTGCTCCCCCATGACCCAGGACAGCGCGTCCACCACATTGGACTTGCCCGAGCCGTTCGGGCCCACCACGCAGGTGATCCCGGGCTCGAAGCGCAGGGTGGTCGCAGAAGCAAAGGACTTGAAGCCACGCAGGGTCAAGGACTTGAGGTGCACGCCGCCGGACTCTACCTTCCGCGTCCGGTTTCACCCATGAAGGTACGGGGGACGCGCGCCCGCGAGAAAGAAAGAAGGGACGCCGAAGCGTCCCTTGCAGATCATGCTGGGCTGGAGTCGAGCGACGATGAGCGCGGATCAGGTGAGCGCAGGCTCCGCCTGGGGTACGTCGATGTCGATGCTGTCCAGCAGCGAGTCTCCGTGCTGAGCGGCGGCCGCGTTCAGCGCGTCGTTTTCAGACTGAATCCGTACGAGCTCGGACTCGAGGTCCTGGACGCGCTGCTGAAGCCGTCGCATCTCGGCGAGGAGTCGCGGGTCGGAACCGCCGACGTAACCGAGAAGCGCCTTTGCCATGATGGATGGTCCTCCACACTGAGTGACCGACCGAAGCGGTGTGGGTCGTGAGGGAAACGCACCCGCGGATGTCCGGCAGCGACTGTCAGTCACTGCGCTTAATACTGCCAACACTGCCAAACAGCTCAGGTGCGCGGGGCTTCCAGCGTCTCACCAAAAAGTTTGACGGTCAACACGATCACGCCCTGTATCGGCGGGCAGCCCGGCCCTCGCAAGGGGCGTGGAGATCATCCTCGTCTCCGAGCCTTCCACGGATCGGCCGGGTCGGCAACGCGTCGGCGGTGAATGCGCAGATCCGACCATGTGCGGACCATCGCGCAATGTGTTCAGTACATGATCAGTCGATCGGTCACCGGATCGCGAAGCCGTCGTAGCCACCGCGCGGTGTGCCCCAGATCTCTGTCACCCCGTCCACCCGCCCGGGCGTGTCGGCGGAGCCGAGCCATTCCAGGAGCCGGTGGCAATTCTCACGTTGACCTTCGGCCACGACCTGCACTCGACCGTCGTCGAGGTTGAGCGCGAAGCCGGCGAGGCCGCCGATCTCCAGAGCATTGGCCCTGGTGAACCAGCGGAAGCCCACTCCCTGTACACGACCGCGCACCCAGGCGGTCAGCCGGACATCTTCGTTCATGCGTGAACGCTAACCGGGCAAACACTTTCGGGGCACGTCGCCCCCCTTGCCCCATGGCGTACAGTCGCGCAGCAATGAGCTCACCCGTTCGGGTGAGTAGAGACTGATCTTGATCTTAGCTACTGCAAGGAAGGTACGCCGCGATGGGACGCCACCGACTCCACGCCGCGCCCGGCCGCGGCCAGCGCCGTACCGCCGTGCGCACCGGTCTGCTCGGTGTCTCCGTGGCCGTGGCCCTCGGCACCGCTGCCGTCACCACCGGCATCGTGCCGGTCGGCGCCTCCTTCCCGTACGTGGGCGTCTCGGGCGTGGGCTCCGACACGAAGACGGAAGCCAAGGCCAAGGCCGGCGACCAGGCCTCGCCGAGCCCCGACAGCTCGGTGGAGCAGCAGGGCGGGCTCGCCAACCTCTCCGGCCGCGCGTCGGACGCCCCGGACGCGGCCACGGGCTCCCCGTCCCCGTCGGCCTCCCCGTCCCCGTCGGCCTCCCCTTCCCCCTCCCCCTCGGCCACTCCGAGCCCGTCGCCCTCCACGAAGGCGCCGGAGCCGCAGAAGACGCCCGAGAAGAGCGCGGCCCCGGCCCCGGCGAAGCCGGCGGCGCCGAAGACGTCCAAGCCCGCGGACCCGCCGGCCACCGACGGCCACTCCGCGGAGGAGGCCGCCGTGGTGACCCTGGTGAACCAGGCCCGCGCCCAGGCCGGATGCGGTCCGGTACGGGCGAACCCGCCGCTCGCGGCGCTGGCCGGGGCCTTCAGCAAGGACATGGCCACCCGGGGCTTCTTCGACCACACGGACCCCGACGGCAACACCCCGTGGGACCGGGCGACCAAGGCCGGGCTCTCGGGCCTCGGCGGCGAGAACATAGCCCGCGGCCAGGGCGACGCCGACGCCGTGATGAAGGCCTGGATGAACAGCCCGGGCCACAAGGCGAACATCCTCAACTGCGAGTTCCGCACCCTGGGCGTCGGCGCCCACTTCGCCGCCGGCGGCCCCTGGTGGACGCAGGACTTCGGCTTCTAGAGCGCCGGGCCGCCAGACCGCCTCGGTCAGACCGCCTCGGTCAGACCGCCAGGACCGCGCGGCCGGCGAGCACGACACGGGTGTGCTCGGCGACGCGCCGGCCGAGGTGCTCGGCGGTCGCGACGTCGGCCTTGTGGACCGCTTCCGCACCCTCGTCGGCGTTGGTCTGGGCCGCGGCCCCACCGAAGAAGCCGAGGCGGTTGAGGTCGTTCTCGGATGCGGTGGTGGAGTTCCAGCCCGGCTTCAGGCCCAGGTTGACCCAGTTCATGCCGTGCTGCGCGGCCAGCGTCTGGAAGAAGTTCAGCGTGTGGCCCTTGTCGCCGCTCTTGGAAGCGGAGTTCGTGAAGCCCGCGGCGACCTTGTCCTGCCACACGTCGCCGAACCAGCGCTTCGAGGTGGCCTCGGCGAAGACGTGGAAGGCGCCCGAGGCGGTGCCCATGTAGGTCGGGGAGCCGAAGACGATCGCGTCGGACGCGTCGAGGAGCTCCCACTGCGCGTCGTCGATCTCGTCGACCTTGATCAGGTGGACCGTCGCCCCGGCCTCGGCGGCACCGGCCCGGACGGCCTCGGCGACGACGGCGGTGTGGCCGTAGCCGGAGTGGTAGGCGATCGAGACGACGGGGGTGTGCGTGATACCGGACAAGGCTGATCTCTCCCTCAAAGGAACACTGCTGTGTGACGAGGGAAAGAGAATCACTAACTTTCAGAAAGCGCAACCCATCAGTTAGCGCCGCCCAGAGGTACGCTGTAGGGCATGGAGACCCCCGTTTGCCGCGAAGCCGCCAACGCCGAACTGCCGTTCGACGTCTTCGGGCGCGCCTGCCCGTCCCGCGAGACCCTGGAACACGTCACGGGCCGCTGGGGCAGCCTCACGGTCGGCGCCCTGCGCGACGGACCGTGCAGGTTCAACGAACTACGCCGCCGGGTCGATGGCGTGAGCGAGAAGATGCTCTCCCAGACCCTGCACGCGCTGGAGCGCGACGGCATCGTCAACCGTGAGGCGCAGCCGACCAACCCGCCGCGCGTCGACTACGAACTGACCCCGCTCGGCGCCGAAGTCGCCGACCGGCTGCTCGCGCTGATCCACTTCCTGGAGGGCAGCATGCCGCTGGTGCTGGGCGCGCGGGAGTCCTACGACGCCCGCGGCGGCCGCTGACAGCGCGGGCAGAAGTAGCTGGACCGGTTCATCCACGGCCGGCGCCGCATCGGGGTCCCGCAGCGCCGGCACGGCTCGTCCTCGCGCCCGTAGGCGTCGAGCGAGCGGTCGAAGTACCCGGATTCCCCGTTCACGTTCACGTAGAGGCTGTCGAAGCTCGTACCGCCGACCGCCAGGGCGGCGTTCATGACGTCCCGGACATGCCCGAGGAGTTCCGCGCTCCGGGGGCGCGTGAGCGTGTCGGTGGGGCGCTCGTAGTGCAGCCTGGCGCGCCACAGCGCCTCGTCGGCGTAGATGTTGCCGACCCCGCTGATCAGCGACTGGTCCAGCAGCGCCCGCTTCACGGTGCTCCGCTTGGCCCGCAGCGCCAGGTGGTAGGCGACCTCGTCGAACAGCGGGTCCAGCGGGTCCCGCGCGATGTGCGCGATGACGTCGGGCAGCCCGTCCGTACGGTCGGCGGCGACCTCGTGCAACGACAGCCCGCCGAAGGTCCGCTGGTCCACGAAGCGCAGCTCGGTCCCCAGGTCGTCGTCGAACCGCACCCGGATCCGCAGGTGCTTCTCGTCCGGCGCGTCCTGCGGTTGTACGAGCAGCTGCCCGCTCATCCCGAGGTGCCCGAGCACGGACAGGTCCCGTCCTTGCAGGGGCAGCCAGAGGTACTTGCCGCGGCGCTGCGGCACCCCGATGGTCTGTCCGCCGAGGCGCGCGGCGAAGTCCGCGCCGCCCCCGAGGTGACGCCGTACGGCCCGGGGGTGCAGCACCTCGACGGACTCGACGGTGCGCCCCGCCACCCAGCGCTCGAGTCCCCGCCGCACCACTTCGACTTCGGGCAGCTCGGGCACGGCGGTCTCCTCCGGGGGATGGACGCGGAACGGGAACGAGAAACCCCGCCGCACACAAGTGCGGCGGGGTCACTGCAAAGGAACTTCAGGCACTCGGCGTCGGATCGGCGGGCGTCGGCGCCCCGTCGTCCTCGGCCGTGGCTTCGGTCCCGGCCGGAGCCGGGGCCTCCACCGCGGCGGCCGCGGAAGCCGCGGCGGCTGCCGCGATCCGCTCGTCCGCGGCGGCGCGGATACCGCGCCATGCGGACTCCGCCGCCTGCTGCTCGGCTTCCTTCTTGCTGCGGCCGGTGCCGGTGCCGTACGAGACACCACCGACGCGGGCGGCAGCGGTGAACGTCTTCTCGTGGTCCGGGCCTGTCTCGGTGACCAGGTATTCCGGAACGCCGAGACCTTCGGCCGCCGTGAGCTCCTGGAGACTGGTCTTCCAGTCCAGGCCGGCACCGAGGTTGGAGGACTTCTCGATGAGCGGGTCGAAGAGCCGGTGAACCAGCTCCGAGGCCGCGTCGAGGCCCTGGTCGAGGTAGACCGCGCCGATCACCGCTTCAAGGGTGTCGGCGAGGATGGATGCCTTGTCCCGGCCACCCGTGCCCTCTTCGCCCCGGCCGAGCCGGATGAAGAGACCGAGTTCGAGGCCACGCCCGACCTCCGCCAGTGCGCGTGAGTTGACCACCGCGGCCCGCAGTTTGGCCAGCTGGCCTTCCGGCAGATCGGGGTGGGTCGTGTACAGCGTGTCCGTGACCACCAGGCCCAGCACGGAGTCCCCGAGGAACTCCAGCCGTTCGTTGGTGGGCAGACCGCCGTTCTCGTACGCGTATGAGCGGTGGGTCAGCGCACGCACCAGAAGGGCGGACTCGAGTTGGTACCCGAGCCGCCCTTCCAGAAGCGTGTGGGACGAGGCCGCGTTGTTACTGTCTGCCTGCTTCTCAGCGTTGGACAGCTCAGACATTGCGCCTCTCACCAGCCGCTCAGACCTCGAGGACCTGGCGCTTGTTGTAGGTGCCGCAGCTCGGGCACGCAATGTGCTGGAGCTTCGGCTCCTGGCAACGCTCGCACGAAACCAGGTTGGGGACCGCAGCCTTCCACTGCGACCGGCGGTGGCGCGTGTTGCTGCGCGACATCTTCCGCTTCGGAACAGCCACGGCTACTTCTCCTGCTTCTCGGCGGCGCCCTGAACTCCGTCAGAGGCAGTGCCGCTCATGTTGTCCTTCTCGTCGTCCTGATCGGTCACGACGAGTCCCTGCAGTGCCGCCCAACGGATGTCGACGGCGTCGTGGTGGTGGTCCGGGTCGTCGTTCAGGCTGAGCCCGCAATCGGGGCACAGTCCGAGACAGTCCTCCCGGCACACCGGCTGCATGGGCAGTGCAAGCACTACCACGTCACGCAGCACGGGTTCGAGGTCGAACAAGCCGTCCTCGAGGAAGAGCGTGTCCTCGTCGTCCTCGGCGTCGTCGGCCGGCTCCGCCTTGGAGCGGTTCCGGTCGTCGGCGTCAGGGTACGAGAACATCTCCTGGAAGTCCGCCTTGAGCTCTCGCTCGACGGCCTCCAGACACCTTACGCACTCCCCTGCGGCCGATGCACGGGCGGTGCCTGTGACAAGCACACCTTCCATGACCGACTCCAGGCGGAGGCTGAGCTTCAGCGGGGCGCCTTCCGGTACCCCGATGACGCCGGCGAGACCGAGGTCCGCCGGTGCCGCGATCTCACGGGACAGCCGCTGCATGGCACCAGGACGCCGACCCAGCTCGTGCGTGTCGAACACGAGGGGGTTGTGGTGGTCAAGGCGGGTATTCAGGGCCGTTCCTGCTTTCGCGGTGTGTCAAAACTGCTGAAGATCAAAAATTCCGCCGCTCGAGGGCAGCATGGATCGCGGTGCATACGCGCGACCGAAGAGCCAGGATACCCGTCGCTTCGCTCTGAGCCCAATCCAGGTGCGGAGGGGAAGTCAGCGGCCCTGTTCGTACTGGCGCAGCTGATCCAGGTTGATCATGCCCGTGTCGAAGAAGCTGGTCTCGTCGAGCGCGGGCTGTTGCTCCTGCTCGGCCTGCTGCCCCTGCTGCTGGTAGGCCGCGTACGGGTCGGGCTGCTGCTCGTAGGAGACGGCGTACGGGTCGGGCTGCTGCTGGACCTGCTGCTGGTAGCCGTAGGGGTCCTGGTAGCCGTACGCGTCCTGCTGCTGGTGCTGCACCGGCTGCTGGTAGGCGTACGCGTCGTACGCGGGCTCCGGCTGCGCCTGCGCCGGGATCAGGGGAGCCACCGGGGCCTCCGGCTCGGCCAGGCCCGCCAGGAAGTCCGCGTCGCTCCCCGAGCGGGACTGCTGCACCCCTGCCGCGTCCTGGGCGGCGATGTGCGCACCGAGGTCGTCCGTGGGCACCCGGCCGAGCAGCTTCTGGCGGCCCCGGCCGACGGCCTCCAGGGTCTTGGCGAGCACCGCCTCGAAGGTCGCCAGCTTGCCGTCCACGTACGCGTCAGCCTGCTCGCGCTGCGTCTGCGGGTCGTGGCTGCGCTCGGGCGCCTCCTCGTCGGGGAAGCCCTGGTCGTCCAGGCCAGGGCCGCGGCCCAGCAGCTTCTCGCGGCCCCGGTCCACCGAGCCGATGGTCTTGGTGAGCACGACCTCGAAGTTCGCGAGCTTGCTGTCCACGTAGTCGTCCGCCTCGGCGCGGATCTCCTCGGCCTCCCGGCGGGCCTCCGCCAGGATCCGGTCCGCCTCGTCCTGGGAGCGCCGGGCCACCTCGGTGTCGGAGATCAGCGAACCGCGGTGGGCGTGCGCGGACTCGATGATCCGCTCCGCCTCCCGGCGGGCCTCCTCGACCATCTGCTCCCGGCCGCCGATGAGCTCCTGCGCCTGCGCGAGCGACCCGGGCAGGGCCTGGCGTACCTCTTCGAGCTGCGCGAGCAGCTCGGCGCGATTGATCACGCAGGAGGCCGACATGGGCATGGAGCGGGCGCCGCCGACGGCCGCGACGATCTCGTCGAGCTTCTTCTGCACGTCCATGGGGGCTCGCACTCTCTCGGCCTCGGGCGGTTCCTGAGACGGACGGGACGACTTTAAGGCCACAGGGCGGGCGCCCGACACCGCCTGAGGCGCCGTCAGCGCGTCAGCGGTTCGCGAGGCGCTCGATCAGCGCCGCGTGCACGTGGGCGGGCAGCAGGTGGGCGACATCGCCGCCCCAGGCGGCGACCTCCTTGACCAGGGAGGAGGACAGGAAGCTGTAGGTCGGGTTGGTCGGCACGAACAGCGTCTCGACGCCCGAGAGCCCCATGTTCATCTGGGCCATCTGGAGCTCGTAGTCGAAGTCGCTGACGGCGCGCAGGCCCTTGACGATGGCCGGGATGTCCCGCTGCTTGCAGAAGTCGACGAGGAGCCCGTGGAAGGACTCGACCTCGACGTTCCCGTAGTCGGCGGTCGCCTCGCGGATCAGCTCGATCCGCTCCTCGACCGTGAACAGGCCCTGCTTCGACTGGTTGATCATCACCGCGACGTGCACGACGTCGTAGAGCCTGGAGGCGCGTCCGATGATGTCGAGGTGTCCGTTGGTGATGGGATCGAAGGACCCCGGACAGACGGCGCGGCGCAACTGAACTCCCTCGTTCATGAGTTTTCGCTGGTGAAGGCGGCGCGACCGTACCAAAGGGTGCCCTCGCCGTACTTCCGCGACCGGAGCGGCTCGAAGCCCACGGGCCACGGGAAGGCGCCGCTCCTGGTGCTGCGCTCCACGGTGACGAGCGCATCGTCGGTGAGCCAGCCATTGGACCGGAGTGTGAGGAGGATCTCGCGGAGGTCCCCGTGCTCCACGGCGTACGGCGGGTCCAGGAAGACGATGTCGTACGGGTCCCCGCCCGCCACGGCGGAGACGATCTGCTCGGCCTTGCCCGGCCGGAACTCGGCTCCGGGCAGGCCCAGCGTCCTGATGTTGTCCCGGATCGCCTTCGCGGCCTTGGCGTCGGCCTCCACCAGCAGGGTGTGGGCGGCGCCGCGGGAGAGGGCCTCCAGGCCGACGGCGCCGGAGCCCCCGTACAGGTCGAGCACGCGCGCCCCCTCGACGCCGTGCAGCGACTCCCAGGTGGAGAAGAGGCCTTCGCGCATCCGGTCCGAAGTCGGCCGGGTGCCGGTGCCCGGGGGCACGGCCAGCCGTCGCCCGCCGGCGCTGCCGGCGATCACGCGGGTCATCTGGGGGGTCCTTCAATCCTCGGGGACAACGGGCACCCCCATTGTCAGCCCTTCTCCAGGTACTGCTCCCGTTCGGTGTCGAGCAGGGCGTCCAGTGCGGTCTTCAGACCCGCCAGGCCCGCCAGCTCGGGATCGGCGGCGACCACGCGGGTGGCCTCCTCGCGGGCCTGGGCGATGACCTCCTCGTCCTCGATGACGGCGAGCATGCGCAGGGAGGAGCGGACGCCGGACTGGGCCTGGCCGAGGACGTCTCCCTCGCGGCGCTGCTCCAGGTCGATGCGCGAGAGCTCGAAGCCGTCGAGGGTGGCGGCCACGGCGGCGAGCCGGGCCCGGGCGGGGCTGGCCTCGTGCATCTCGCTGACCAGCAGGCACAGGCCCGGCGCGGAGCCACGGCCGACACGGCCGCGCAGCTGATGCAACTGGGAGACGCCGAACCGGTCCGCGTCCATGATCACCATCACCGTGGAGTTCGGGACGTTCACCCCGACCTCGATGACGGTGGTGGCGACCAGCACCTTGACCTCGCCGGCGGCGAAGCGGCGCATGACGTCGTCCTTGTCGGCGGGGTCCATCCGCCCGTGGAGCACCTCGACGCCCAGTCCGGCCAGCGGCCCGCGCGTCAGCTGTTCGGCGATGTCCAGCACCGCCAGCGGCGGGCGCTTGTCCCCGTCCGCCTCGGCGGCGGCCTTCTTCTTGGGCTCGTCCTCCCCGTCACCGATGCGCGGGCACACCACGTAGGCCTGGTGGCCGTTCTCCACTTCCTCCCGGACCCGCTCCCAGGCCCGGGCCAGGAAGTGCGGCTTGTCCTTGGCGGGCACCACGTGGGTGGCGATCGGGGAGCGCCCGGCCGGCAGCTGGTCGAGGACCGAGGTCTCCAGGTCGCCGAAGACGGTCATGGCGACCGTGCGCGGGATCGGGGTCGCGGTCATCACCAGCAGGTGCGGGGGCTGCTTGCCCTTGGAGCGCAGCGCGTCGCGCTGCTCCACGCCGAAGCGGTGCTGTTCGTCGACGACGACCAGGCCGAGGTCGTGGAACTGGACCTTGTCCTCGATCAGCGCGTGGGTGCCGATCACGATCCCGGCCTCGCCGGTGACCAGGTCGAGCAGCGCCTGGCGCCGCGCGGGCATCCCCATCGACCCGGTGAGCAGCACGACCTTGGTGCCCTGGTCGGAGCCGCCGAGCATGCCTCCCTCGGCGAGCTCGCCCATCATCTCGGTGATGGACCGGTGGTGCTGCTGCGCGAGCACCTCGGTGGGCGCGAGCATCGCGGCCTGCCCCCCGCTGTCCACGACGGCGAGCATGGCCCGCAGCGCGACCATCGTCTTGCCCGAGCCGACCTCGCCCTGGAGGAGGCGGTGCATGGGGTGGCTGGTGGCGAGGTCGTCGAAGATCTCCTTCGAGACGGTCTGCTGGCCCTCGGTGAGGGTGAAGGGGAGTTTGGCGTCGAAGGAGTCGAGGAGGCCGCCCGGGGTGGGGCGGCGGGGGACCGCGGGGAGTTGGGAGTCGGCGTGCCGACGGCGGGCGAGGGCGACCTGGAGGACGAAGGCCTCGTCCCACTTCAGGCGCCGGCGGGCGTCCTCGATGTCGGCCTTGGTTGCCGGCCGGTGGATCTTCAGCAGGGCCTCGGTGAGCGGGACCAGCCCGCGGCCCTCGCGCAGGGCCTCCGGGAGCGGGTCCAGGACCTCCTGCGCACTGGGCAGCACCGCGTCCACGCACTTGGTGATCTTCCAGGACTCCAGCTTCGCGCAGGCCGGGTAGATCGGGATGAGCTGGCTCGCGAAGGCGGCGGCCGCATCGGTTTCGCCGGCGTCCTTGCCGAGCGGCTCGTAGGCGGGGTGGGCGAGCTGGAGCTTGCGGTTGAACATCGAGACCTTGCCCGCGAACATCGCGCGGCTGCCGGGCAGCAGTTCCTTGTGCGGCTTGTGGACGCCCGCGCCGAAGAAGACCAGCTGGAGCCGGCCGTTTCCGTCGGTGATGGTCACCTCCAGCCGCTTGCCGCCGCCGCGGCTGCCCTGGTAGGTCAGCAGCCGGGCGTCGGCGACCTGCGCGACGACGGTCACGTGCTCGTCGATCTGGTCGGCGAGCTCGGCCAGCGAGGTCAGCTCGCCGCGCTCCGCGTACCGCCGGGGGTAGTGGTGCAGCAGGTCCAGGGCCGTGTGCAGGCCGAGCTGTTCGGCCAGCACCTTCGCGGTGGCGGGGCCGAGCGTCTTCTTGAGGTCTTCGTCGAGCGCGGGCACGTGTTCCATTGCACACCATGGCGCTGACAAGCCCGCTATTCCACCCCGATGAGGAGCGGCGCCGAGTAACGCCCGCCGTGGTAGGTCACGGTGTCCACGGCCAGGTGCCCGTGCTGGACGTACGCCTCCAGGCGCTCGGCGAGCGCGTCCGGCACCTCGGGGCCCAGCACCAGGGTGACGAGCTCGCCGCCGGAGCCGAGCATCCGCTCCAGGACGGCCTCCGCCGTCTGCGGCAGGCCCGAGCCGATGACGGCCACGTCGCCGTCGATGAGCCCGAGCACGTCGCCGGCCTGGCAGATGCCGGCCGAGGTGAAGGACTGCCGTTCCGCGACGGCCAGTTCCGCGTACCGGGTGGCGCCGGCCGCCGCGGTCATGGCGACCACGTCCTCGTCGAAGCTGCCGTCCGGGTCGTGCACGGCGAGGGCGGCCAGGCCCTGGACCGCCGACCGGGTGGGGATCACCGCGACCCGGACGCCGTCGGCGCGGGCCTGCTCGGCGGCGGCGCCCGCGGCCGCGCGCAGCTCGGCCCCGCCCGGGAGCAGCACCACCTCGCGGGCGTGGGCCCGGCGGATGGCGTCGAGCAGTTCGGCTGCGGTGGGCGGCTGCCCGGGGCGTGCGAGCACGGTGGTGGCGCCCGCCTCCCCGCACAGCCCGGCCAGTCCCTCGCCGGGGAGCACGGCGACCACGGCCCGCTGGGCGCGCTCGCCCCTGGCCCGGCGCCGCTCGTCACCGAAGTGGGTGATGCGGATCCGGTACGGCCGGCCGGCGGCCACCCCGGCCTCGACGGCCGCGCCGGGGTCGTCGACGTGGACGTGGACGTTCCACAGGCTGTCGCCGCCGACGACCACCAGGGAGTCGCCGAGTCCGTCGAGCCGCGTCCGCAGTTCCCCGACCGCGGCTTCGCCGGCCTCCAGCAGGTAGACCACCTCGTACGCCGGCCCCTCCTGCTCCCGCGCGCACGGCTGCGACGGCTGCGGCACGGGCACCGCCCGCCCGCGCACCGGGTCGGGGGCCACCTCCTGCCCGGAGAGCGCCTGCCACAGGGCCCCGAGTACGGCGACCAGCCCGCAGCCCCCCGCGTCGACCACCCCGGCCCGCCCGAGCTCGGCGAGCTGCCCCGGGGTTTGCGCCAGGGCCGCGCGGGCCCCGTCGTAGGCGGCCCGGGCCACGTCCGCCGCGGTCCCGGCGGCTGCTTCGGCCGACTCCCCGGCGCGCGCGGCCGCGGCGGCGACGGTGAGCATGGTGCCCTCCACCGGGTGCGCGACGGCCTCGTACGCCTCCTGCGCGGCCCGGGTCAGCGCCTGGGCGAGCAGCCGGCCCGGCCCGCGTCCGGCGGGCTCGTCGCCCAGTACGTCGGCCACGCCGCGCAGCAGCTGCGCCAGGATCGTCCCGGAGTTCCCCCGGGCGCCTATGAGCGCGCCGTGCGCGTAGGCCCGTACGGCCCGGGACAGGGAAGCGGCGGCGGTGCCTGTGGCCTCGGTCACGTTCCCGACGGCGGCCCGGAGCTCGCGGTCGGCGGACTCGGCGGTGAGGTAGAGGTTGGTGCCGGTGTCGGCGTCCGCGACGGGGTAGACGTTGATCGCGTCGATGTCCTCGCGGGCCCGGCCCAGTGCGGCCAGGGCCAGCGAGCTCCAGGTGCGCACCGCTTCGGCGTCGAGGGTGTGCGGGCCAGGCTCGTGCGCCACCGGGCGTTCCTCCTTGTGCGGGCCAGGGTTCACCGCAGGGTAACGAAGGACGGCCACGGGGTCTTGACCCCGGGGCGGGACGGGCGGCGGACATGGTAGTTTTCTTGGACCGAAGCAGTCGTTGTATGCTGCTCAGGTTGCCCGTCGAGAGTCGGGCCATCCCTCCGGCAAGCCACTTCAGATCTCTGATTCCGGTGCGCCGGATTTCACTGTAAGTGCATCTGAAGTCTTTGGAGTGACCTGTGGCTGCCAACTGCGACGTTTGCGCCAAGGGGCCGAGCTTCGGCAACAGCATCTCCCACTCGCACCGCCGCACCTCGCGTCGCTGGAACCCGAACATCCAGCGCGTCCGTGCCGTGGTCAATGGGACGCCGAAGCGCCTCAACGCCTGCACCTCGTGCATCAAGGCCGGCAAGGTCGCGCGCTGACGCCCCGTCGTCGTAGCGCAGCCCTTTCCGGTTGCCAGGAAGGCCGGTTCACCTCTGGTGAACCGGCCTTTTGCCTTTCCCGGGAACTTTCCCCGGGCCTCTTGCGGAACGCGATCCGTCCTCAGCGCCACTGCCAGGCGTGGTCCACCGGGCCGATGCCGCCGCCCAGCGCGAAGCCCGCGGCGATGGCGCCCGTGACGTAGGCCTTGGCCGCCGTGACGGCCTCCGGGACCGCGAGGCCCTTCGCCAGGCCCGCGGCGACCGCGCTGGCCAGGGTGCAGCCGGTGCCGTGCGTGTGCCGGTTGTCGTGCCGGGGGGCGCGCAGCCACAGCTCTTCGGCGCCGTCGCTGAGCAGGTCGACGGCCTCGTCCCCGTGCGCCGCGAGGTGGCCGCCCTTGATCAGCGCCCACCGCGGCCCGAAGCCGAGGACCGCGTCGGCCGCCCGCCGCATGTCGTCCTCGCTCTCCACCACCACCCCGGTGAGCTGCGCGACCTCGTCGAGGTTCGGGGTGGCCACGGTGGCCCGCGGCAGCAGTCGTCTGCGTACGGCGTCCAGCGCCGAGGCGGCCAGCAGTGCGTCCCCGTGCTTGGAGACGCCGACGGGGTCCACGACGGCCGGGGCGCCCGTCGTGGCCAGCAGTTCGGCCACGGTCTCCACCAACACGGCGCTGGACAGCATCCCGGTCTTCACGGCCTGGACGCCGATGTCGTCCACCACGGCCCTGTACTGGGCCCGCACGGCGTCGGCGGGGAGCTCCCAGACCCCGGTGACCCCCAGGGAGTTCTGGGCGGTCACGGCGGTGAGCACGCTCATCCCGTGCACGCCGAGGGCCAGCATGGTCTTGAGGTCGGCCTGGATGCCCGCGCCGCCGCCGGAGTCGGATCCGGCGACGGTCAGGCAGAGCGGCGGGGCTCCGGTCATCGGGGCGGGTCCTCGGCGGCCGGCTCGCCGCCGAAGTGGTCCCAGCCCCCGCTGCTGGTCCAGGGGGCGCCGTCCACGGTCACTTGAGGCAGTGCGGAGCGGTTCTGCACCTCTCCGATGACCTTCCAGCGGGCCGGCAGCTTCACGTCGGGCGGGAAGGTGGCCACGATCGCGTGGTCCTCTCCCCCGGTGAGCACCCACTGGAGCGGGTCCACGCCGACGGCCTGCCCGATGTCGTGCATCTGCGTCGGGATGTCGACGGCCGCCGAACGCAGGTCGATCCGCACCTTGCTGGCCTCGGCGATGTGCCCGAGGTCGGCGATCAGGCCGTCGCTGACGTCGGTCATGGCGGTGGCGCCGAGTCCGGCGGCCGCGGGGCCCGCGTGGTACGGGGGCTCGGGCCGCCGGTGTGCCTCCACGAAGGCCCGCGGGGAGCGGAAGCCGCGCGAGAGGACGGCGAAGCCGGCCGCCGACCAGCCCAGCCAGCCGGTGACGGCCACGACGTCGCCGGGCTGGGCTCCGGAGCGCAGCACGGGCTCGTGGTTGCGCAGGTCGCCCAGCGCGGTGATGGCGACGGTGATGGTGTCGCCGCGGACGACGTCCCCGCCGACCACGGCGGCGCCGGCGACCTGGCATTCGTCACGGATGCCGTCCATCAGCTCGGTGGGCCAGGTGACCGGCAGCTCGGCCGGGACGACGAGGCCGAGGAGGAGCGCGGTCGGCACCGCGCCCATGGCGGCGATGTCGGCCAGGTTCTGCGCGGCGGCCTTGCGGCCGACGTCGTAGGCCGTGGACCAGTCGCGCCGGAAGTGCCTGCCTTCCAGCAGGATGTCGGTGCTCGCCACGACCCGCCGGTCGGGGGCCGACACCACCGCGGCGTCGTCGCCCGGCCCGAGCCGGACCGCCGGGGTGGTGGTGAGCCGTGAGGTGAGCTCCCGAATGAGCCCGAACTCCCCCAGCTCGCCCACAGTGCCCTTCATCGCTGTGCCCCTTCTTGCCCAGTCCGCTTGCGGTCGCGAGCCGTCACAGCTCTGGGTACCGTCAACAGATACGTCAACTTCTGCTCTCCGTGCGCCCCGCCGTGCGCGGTGCCGGGCTCGCAGGTCTCCCCGCGGCGCTCGACGACGCGGTACCGTGGCGTCCCTTCTTCCCCCGGCCCTTTCGATCGTGTGGGGCCCACCCGAAGGTTAGGGGAAATGATCCTCGTGGCCGCCCTGGAGGTTCCGTGGTACAGGCGTACATCCTTATCCAGACCGAGGTGGGCAAGGCGTCGTTCGTCGCCGAGTCCATCGCCCAGATCGCGGGGGTGATCCAGGCCGAGGACGTGACGGGTCCGTACGACGTGATCGTGCGCGCCCAGGCCGACACCGTGGACGAACTCGGTCGCATGGTCGTGGCCAAGGTCCAGCAGGTGGAGGGGATCACCCGCACCTTGACCTGCCCCGTGGTCCATCTGTAGCCCCCGTCTACTCTTGGCCGGTGATGTCCCTCCACCACCGGCCCCTTGGTCTGCTCGCCGCACTGCCCGCACTGGCTGCCGTTCTGTCCGTCGCGGGCTGTACCTCGGGCGGTTCCGAGGCCCGGGTGACTCCGCCGCCCGCGCCGCCCGCCGATGTCGCGGGGCTCTGCGCGGCGCTGCACAAGGAGCTCCCGGAGACGGTGGCCGGTCTGGCGCGGACCCCGGTGGAACCGGAGTCCGACTTGACCGCCGCTTGGGGCGGCTCGGCGATCGTACTGCGGTGCGGTATCCCCAAGCCCGAGAAGATGTGGGATCCGAAGCAGGACGGCGTCGAGGTCAACGGTGTCGGCTGGCTGCTGGAGAAGCTGGGCGACGGCGGGGGGTTCCGGTTCACCACCGGGGCGCGGCTGGCGTACACGGAGGTCCGGGTCGACAAGGAGCATGCCACGGATGCCGGGATGCTCGTCGGGCTGTCCGCCGCCATCGCCAAGACCGTACCCGTGGGGATCTCGTCGTACTGAGGTCCCGCTCGGACCCGCTCGCACCGCGCACACCGCCGCCCGCCGGGATGTCCCGGCGGGCGGTCGGCGTTGCTCCCCTGGGGGAACGGCTAGCGGAGCCCGGTGGAGCGGCGCAGGGCGGCCTGGATCAGGCGGTCCACCAGCTCCTGGTACTCGATGCCCGACTCCTGCCACATCCGCGGGTACATGGAGATGGGGGTGAAGCCCGGCATGGTGTTGATCTCGTTGATGACGAAGGTGCCGTCCTCCGTGAGGAAGAAGTCGGCGCGCACCAGGCCCTCGCAGGACGCGGCCTCGAAGGCTTCGATCGCGAGCCGCTGCACCTCGGCGGTCTGCTCGGGGGTGAGCGGCGCGGGCACGATCCCGGAGGCGGAGTCGATGTACTTCGCCTCGAAGTCGTAGAAGTCGTGGCTGGAGACCGGCGGGATCTCGGCGGGCACGCTCGCGCGCGGGCCGTCCTCGAACTCCAGGACGCCGCACTCGATCTCGCGGCCGCGCAGCAGCGCCTCCACGATGATCTTCGGGTCGTGGCGGCGGGCTTCGCGGATCGCCGCGTCCAGGCCGGAGACGTCGTCGACCTTGGTGATGCCGATGGAGGAGCCGGCCCGGGCGGGCTTGACGAAGAGCGGCCAGCCGTGCTCCCCGGCGAAGTCGACGATCTTCGCCTGGACGGCGTCCCGGTCGGCTTCCCACTCGCGGGGGCGGATGGTCACGTACGGGCCGACGCGCAGCCCGAAGGACGTGAACACCCGCTTCATGTAGTCCTTGTCCTGGCCGACGGCCGAGGCGAGGACGCCCGAGCCGACGTACGGGATCCCGGAGAGCTCCAGGAGGCCCTGGAGGGTGCCGTCCTCGCCGTAGGGGCCGTGCAGCACCGGGAAGACGACGTCGACCTCGCCCAGGGCCTTGGGGACGGCTCCCGGCTCGGTGTAGACGACCTCGCGGCTGGCGGGGTCGACCGAGAGGACGACGGCGCCCTCGGCGGAGTCGGCGAGCTCCTCGACGCTCGGGAGCTTGCGGTCGGCGATGGCCATCCGCGCGGGCTCGTCGGCGGTCAGTGCCCACCGGCCGTCCGTGGTGATGCCGATGGGCAGCACCTCGTACTTGGAGCGGTCGATGGAGCGCAGCACGGCGCCCGCCGTGACGACCGAGATGGCGTGTTCCGAGCTGCGGCCGCCGAACACGACGGCCACGCGGGGCTTGCGGCCCTGCTGCTCAGGGGTCTGGGGGAGGTTCTCGCTGCTCATATCGCCACGAGAGTACCCGCTCACGCGTCCGGAAAGGACTCAGCGCCGTTCCGGTTTGGCGCTGCGTCCCATCAGTTCCTTGAGCGCGACCAGCGTCGGCTTGCCGTGGTGGACGATGTCGACGACGGTGTCCGTGATCGGCATGTCGACCCCGTGGCGCCGGGCGAGATCGGCCACCGACTGGCAGGACTTGACGCCCTCCGCGGTCTGCTTGGTGACCGCGATGGTCTCCTCCAGGGTCATCCCCCGGCCGAGGTTGGTGCCGAAGGTGTGGTTCCGGGAGAGCGGCGAGGAGCAGGTGGCGACCAGGTCGCCGAGGCCCGCGAGGCCCGAGAAGGTGAGCGGGTCGGCGCCCATCGCCAGGCCCAGGCGGGTCGCTTCGGCGAGACCGCGGGTGATGAGGGAGCCCTTGGTGTTGTCGCCCAGGCCCATGCCGTCCGCGATGCCCACGGCGAGGCCGATGACGTTCTTGACGGCGCCGCCGAGTTCGCAGCCGATGACGTCGGTGCTCGTGTACGGGCGGAAGTACGGGGTGTGGCAGGCGGCCTGGAGGCGCCGGGCCACGGCCTCGTCGACGCAGGCGACCACGGAGGCGGCGGGCTGCCGGGCGGCGATCTCGCCGGCCAGGTTGGGGCCGGTGACGACCGCGATCCGCTCGGCGGGGACCTTCCCGACCTCCTCGATGACCTCGCTCATCCGCTTGGCGGTGCCGAGTTCGATTCCCTTCATGAGGGAGACGAGGACCGTGTCGGGGGCCAGCAGGGGCGCCCAGGCCGCGAGGTTCTCGCGCAGGGTCTGGGAGGGAATGGCGAGGACGGTGAAGTCGGCGCCGGCGGCGGCCTCGGCGGGGTCGGTGGTGGCGCGGATGTTCGCGGGGAGTTGGACGTCCGGGAAGTAGTCCGGGTTGGTCCTGCCGGTGTTGATGGCGTCGACCAGCTCCTGGCGGCGGCCCCAGAGGGTCACCTCGCAGCCGGCGTCGGCGAGCACGATGGCGAAGGCCGTGCCCCAGGATCCGGTTCCGAAGACGGTCGCCTTCACGGGACGTGTCACTTCTTGCCCTCCCCCGCGGCCTTGCGCCGCTGTTCGGCCCTGGCCTTGCGGTGGTCGTACGGCTGCGCGGGCGCGGTTTCGCCCCGCAGTTCCTCCAGCAGCCCGGTGATGGCCGCCATGATGACCTCGGTGACCTCCTTGAGGACCTCCGGGGTGGGGTCCAGGTCGTAGAACTCGGAGAGGTCCACGGGCGGTCCGGCGAGGACCTGGAGGGTCTTGCGCGGGAACAGGCTGACCTTGTTCTCCTTGGCGTACGGCGGCATCGCGAGATGGGCGCCCCACTGGGCCACCGGGATGACGGGGGCCTTTGTCATCAGCGCCACGCGGGCGGCGCCGGTCTTGCCGGCCATCGGCCACAGGTCGGGGTCGCGGGTGAGGGTGCCTTCCGGGTAAAAGGCCACGCATTCGCCGCGCTCGATGGCGTCCACGGCGGCCCGGAATGCGTCCAGGGCGTTGGTGGACTCCCGGTAGACGGGGATCTGCCCGGATCCGCGGAGGATGGCACCGACAATGGGGACCTTGAAGAGGCCCGCCTTGGCGAGCAATCGGGGCACCCGGCCGCTGTTGTACTGGAAGTGCGCGTAGGAGAGCGGGTCCAGATACGAGTTGTGATTGACGGCGGTGATGAATCCGCCGTCGGCAGGAATGTGATCCATTCCCCGCCAGTCCCGCTTGAAGAGCACTACCAGCGGCGGTTTTGCGATGACCGCCGCCAGGCGGTACCAGAAGCCGATTCTGCGGCGGGACACTCGGACACCTTCCTCTAGGACCGGTGTGCGGCTGGGGCACCCTCGGGGCCGGACAAGTGTCGCCCCGGGTCCGGTCTCTGTCGAGAACACGGTACGCCCCGCTCAGGGCACCGGGACCCCGGGTCGACCGGCCGGGAGCGACAATGGCCCGACGCGTGACCCGGCCATGACCCGACCATGGCCCGGGCATGTGTGAGAGCGACCGGAGGGTAGGGGTCCGTGACGAACGCCGCCTGGAGTCTGGTGGTCCCGCTGAAGCCCTTGGCGTTGGCCAAGAGCCGGCTCGCGGAGGCCGTCGGCGCCTGGCGCCCGGGACTCGCGCTGGCGTTCGCGCAGGACACCGTGGCGGGGGCGCTGGCCTGCGCGGCGGTCGCGGATGTGGTGGTCGTCACGGACGACGCGGCGGCCGGTGCGGAACTGGCCCGGCTGGGAGCGCGGATCGTGCCGGACGCGCCGGGCGGCGGGCTCAACGCGGCGCTGGTCCACGGGGCGCGGGCGATACGCGCGGCCCGGCCGCGGGCGGCGGTGGCCGCGATGAACGCGGACCTGCCGGCGCTGCGGCCGCCCGAACTGCTCCGCGTGCTCGATGCCGCGGCGGTATTTCCCCGGGCATTCCTGGCGGATGCGGCGGGAATCGGGACGACGCTGCTTTCCGCTGCTCCGGACGTGGAATTGGCCCCCTCGTTCGGCGGCCCGTCCCGGGCCCGGCATTCGGCCTCGGGGGCGGTGGAAATGGCTCTGGCGGGCGTCGACAGCGTGCGCCGCGACGTGGACACGGGTGCGGACCTGAGGACGGCCCTCGCCCTTGGTGTGGGGCGTCACACGGCCCGATACAGTTCCCGTATGCAGGCGACCGCGTACACGTACGACTCCCAGACCCGCAGCGGCAGTGTGCTGCTGGACGACGGCACCCCGGTGCCCTTCGAGGCCCCTGCCTTCGACGCGGGCGGCCTGCGGCTGCTGCGGCCGGGCCAGCGGGTCCGGATCGAGACGGACGGCGAGGGCGCGGGCCTGCGGATCACCCTGGTCACGCTGCAGACCTTCTGAGCCTCGATGAACGCACCGCGGGCCGGCTTCCCCCTCCAGGGGAAGCCGGCCCGGCGCGTGTGACTCGCGCCCCTACTTCTTGCGGGCGGTGGCCTTCTTCGCGGTGGCCTTGCGCGTCGCCGTCTTCTTGGCGGGCGCCGTGGTCTTCGCGGTGGCCTTCTTGGCGGCCGGGGCCGTCTTCTTGGCGGTCGCGGTGGTCTTCTTCGCGGTCGCGGCGGCCTTCTTGACCGTGGCCTTCTTCGCAGCCGGGGTGGCCTTCTTCGCCACGGCGGTCTTGGCGACGGCCTTCTTCGCGGTCGCGGTGGTCTTCTTGGCCGTGACCTTCTTGGCGACCGCGGTCTTCGCCGCCGCCTTCTTGGCGGTGGTGGCCTTCTTGGCCGCGGCCTTCTTGACCGTCGCGGAAGCGCCACCGGTGAGGCTGCCCTTGGGCGCCTTCTTCACCGAGACCTCGCCGCCCTTGGGGAGCTTCTTGGTGCCGGCGACCAGGTCCTTGAAGCCCTGGCCCGCGCGGAAGCGGGGAACCGAGGTCTTCTTGACCCGGACGCGCTCTCCCGTCTGGGGGTTGCGGGCGTAACGGGCCGGGCGGTCGACCTTCTCGAACGAGCCGAAGCCCGTGACCGAGACCCGGTCGCCCGCGACGGTCGCGCGGACGATGGCGTCCAGTACCGCGTCGACAGCGTCCGCGGCCTGCTGGCGGCCGCCCACCTTGTCGGCAATCGCTTCTACGAGCTGCGCCTTGTTCACGTCTTCCCCTTCGGAGACTTCGCCAGAACGAATGTGTTCAAGCTTATTTCGCACGTTAGGCGGATATATACCGCAAATCAAACACGAAACGGGCTAATCACCCTAGTGCCGCAACGCTTTAGACCGTTACGGAGTTCCTTCGCATCAGTCGCCTTCAGGGAATCGACCCTCGTCGAGGTCCTTCATCAACCTGTCCAGGCGCCTTGCCGCATCGGCGAGATCGTGCTTCGCCGCGGCCGTGACGACCAACAGCTTCCGGGACAGCGCCATCCTTACGCCCTCCGGGACTTGCAGCGTGCGCACCCTTGTGTGTGCTTCTTTCAACCGGTCCGCGACGAGTTCGTAGAGCTCGAGTTGACTGTCGCGTTCCATGCACAGATTGTGCCATCTGGGGCGAGTTGTCGCCTCACGGGGCCTCAACAAACGGCTGTGCCCCCTGCCGGAAGGCAGGGGGCACAGTGTTGCCGATGTGATCACCCGAGGGCGAATAAGCGCTGATCAGGCAGGAATCAAGCCTGAATCGTGCTCGGCTTGAAGACCGGCCGGGTGCTTTCGTAGGTGGCGATGTCCGCTTCGTTCTGAAGGGTGAGGGAGATGTCGTCCAGACCCTCCAGCAGCCTCCACCGCGCGTTGTCGTCGAGTTCGAACTCGGCGTTGATGCCTTCGGCTCGGACCTGGCGGGCGACGAGGTCGACCGTGATCTCGGCGGTGGGGTCGGCCTCGGTCAGCTTCAACAGCTGCTCGACGGCCTCCTGGGGCAGGACGACGGTCAGCAGCCCGTTCTTCAGCGAGTTGCCGCGGAAGATGTCGGCGAACCGCGAGGAGATGACCGTCTTGAACCCGAAGTTCTGCAGGGCCCAGACGGCGTGTTCACGGGAGGAGCCGGTGCCGAAGTCGGGGCCGGCGACCAGGACGGTCGCCCCCGCGCGCTCGGGCTGGTTGGTGATGAACTGCGGGTCCTTGCGCCAGGCCTCGAAGAGACCGTCCTCGAAACCGTCGCGGGTGATCTTCTTCAGCCAGTGGGCGGGGATGATCTGGTCGGTGTCGACGTTGGAGCGGCGCAGCGGGACGGCCCGGCCGGTGTGGGTGGTGAAGGCTTCCATGGTTCAGACTCCGGCGGTCGCGGTGGCTTCGGTCAGGTCGGCGGGAGAGGCCAAGTGGCCCAGTACCGCGGTGGCGGCCGCGACCTGCGGGGAGACCAGGTGGGTGCGCCCGCCCTTGCCCTGGCGGCCCTCGAAGTTGCGGTTGGAGGTGGACGCGGAGCGCTCACCCGGCGCCAGTTGGTCGGGGTTCATGCCCAGACACATCGAGCAGCCCGCGTGCCGCCATTCGGCGCCGGCCTCCTTGAAGACCTTGTCCAGGCCCTCTTCCACGGCCTGGAGGGCCACGCGGACGGAGCCGGGTACGACCAGCATCCGTACGCCGTCGGCGACTTTGCGGCCGCCGATGACCCCTGCCACGGCCCGCAGGTCCTCGATGCGGCCGTTGGTGCAGGAACCTACGAAGACGGTGTCGACCTTGATGTCGCGCAGCGGCTGTCCGGCCGTCAACCCCATGTATTCCAGGGCCTTTTCGGCGGCGTGGCGCTCCGATGCATCCTCGTACGAAGCCGGGTCGGGGACGGTGGCGGACAGGGGCGCGCCCTGGCCCGGGTTGGTGCCCCAGGTGACGAACGGCGACAGCGTGGTGCCGTCGATGAGGACCTCGGCGTCGAAGACCGCGTCGTCGTCGGTGCGCAGGGTCTTCCAGTACGCGACCGCCGCGTCCCAGTCCTCGCCCGTCGGGGCGTGGTCGCGGCCCTCCAGGTAGTCGAAGGTGGTCTGGTCGGGGGCGATCATGCCCGCGCGGGCGCCGGCCTCGATCGACATGTTGCAGATGGTCATGCGGGCTTCCATCGAGAGCTTCTCGACGGCCTCGCCTCGGTACTCCAGGATGTAGCCCTGGCCGCCGCCGGTACCGATCTTGGCGATGATCGCCAGGATCAGGTCCTTGGCGGTGACGCCCTCGGCCAGCGCGCCGGTGACGGTGATCGCCATCGTCTTCGGCCGGGCCAGCGGCAGCGTCTGGGTGGCCAGGACGTGCTCGACCTGGCTGGTGCCGATGCCGAAGGCCAGCGCGCCGAACGCGCCGTGCGTGGAGGTGTGGGAGTCGCCGCAGACCACCGTGGTGCCCGGCTGGGTCAGACCCAGCTGCGGTCCCACGACGTGGACGACGCCCTGCTCGACGTCGCCCAGCGGGTGGAGGCGGACGCCGAACTCCGCGCAGTTCGCGCGCAGCGTCTCCAGCTGTGCCCGGGAGACCGGGTCCGCGATCGGCTTGTCGATGTCGATGGTGGGGGTGTTGTGGTCTTCGGTCGCGATGGTGAGGTCGAGGCGTCGGACCTTGCGGCCGGCCTGGCGCAGGCCCTCGAAGGCCTGCGGGCTGGTCACCTCGTGCAGCAGGTGCAGATCGATGAAGAGAAGGTCGGGCTCGCCCTCGGCGCGCCGGACGACATGGTCGTCCCAGACCTTCTCCGCGAGTGTCCTACCCATCGCTTTCCCTCCAGCTCACCGTCCCGGACCCAGTGGTTCGTGGACCCGTACATACAGACTCGCTGGTTCTTGGAAAAATTGAACTTGCGTTTCACAGTGTGAGACGTGAATATCGTTTCATGGACAACTCTAGCGGCGTCGGCGTTCTCGACAAGGCAGCTCTGGTATTGAGCGCACTGGAGTCCGGTCCGGCCACCCTCGCCGGGCTGGTCGCGGCGACAGGGCTCGCACGACCCACGGCACATCGCCTTGCCGTGGCACTGGAACACCACCGGATGGTGGCGAGGGACATGCAGGGCCGGTTCATCCTCGGACCGCGGCTGGCGGAGCTCGCCGCCGCGGCCGGCGAGGACCGCCTGCTGGCCACGGCCGGACCGGTGCTCACCCACCTCCGGGACGTGACGGGCGAGAGCGCGCAGCTCTACCGGCGTCAGGGCGACATGCGCATCTGCGTGGCGGCCGCCGAGCGGCTGTCGGGCCTGCGGGACACCGTCCCGGTGGGCTCCACGCTCCCGATGAAGGCCGGCTCGGCGGCGCAGATCCTGATGGCCTGGGAGGAGCCCGAGCGGCTCCACCGCGGGCTGCAGGGCGCGCGCTTCACGGCGACGGCCCTGTCGGGCGTACGCCGCCGCGGCTGGGCGCAGTCGATCGGCGAGCGGGAGCCCGGCGTGGCCTCCGTCTCGGCGCCGGTGCGCGGGCCCTCGAACCGCGTGGTGGCCTCCGTGTCGGTCTCGGGGCCGATCGAGCGCCTGACCCGACACCCGGGCCGGATGCACGCCCAGGCCGTCATCGACGCGGCCGCCCGGCTCTCGGAGGCCCTGCGCCGCACCGGCTGAGCCCCACCGGCCTGACCGACCTCCCACCACTCCCCCGGGCCCGGGGGCGCGTACGACGCCGCACACGTCCGAACACGCGCCTCCGGGTCCGTACTTGTCCGGGCCGACCGTCCGGGGCGGTACACAGCGAAGAGGCCCTCCGCGATGATCGCGAAGGGCCTCTTCCGTGCGTACCCCCGACCGGATTCGAACCGGCGCTACCGCCTTGAGAGGGCGGCGTGCTA
>NZ_JBHWVJ010000001.1:230687-259026 GCF_042736725.1 Streptomyces sp. NPDC060028
CCGTACCCCCGACCGGATTCGAACCGGCGCTACCGCCTTGAGAGGGCGGCGTGCTAGGCCGCTACACAACGGGGGCCCTAGCGATCCTGCATCAAAACATCCGGGTGCGACCCTGGAGATCTCGCGGGAAGGATCTGTACCCCCGACCGGATTCGAACCGGCGCTACCGCCTTGAGAGGGCGGCGTGCTAGGCCGCTACACAACGGGGGCAAGCACTGCGTTACCACTGCACTGCGCTGGGCTACCAGGACTCGAACCTAGAATAAGGGAACCAGAAACCCTCGTGTTGCCAATTACACTATAGCCCACCAAAACTCAAGCCCCTGAGGGACTTTCGTTTGGTTAGCGCCTCCGTCCGGCCTTTCGGCCCGCACCGGCGGCGCAGAAAGAACATTACCGGATGCCTGACCGTGCTCCAAAACGGGTATCTGCAGCCAGCAGCTCCGGCAGCCGGTCGAGTCCGGCGATCCTGTGCACACCGGCAGGGCCCGGTCCCCGCCCGCCGTCGCGGTCGAGCCAGACCGCCGTCAGCCCGGCGTCACGGGCGCCGCGCGCGTCGATCTCCGGCTGGTCCCCGACGTACGCCACCTCGTGCGGCGGGAGCCCCATCTCGGCGCAGGCGCCGAGGAAGGCGGCCGCGTCGGGCTTGCTCACACCCAGTTCGGCGGCGCACACCAGCACCTCGAAGCGGTCGCGCAGGCCGAGGTGGCGCAGCTTGGGATCCTGGGCGGCGGTGGAGGAGTTGGAGAGCACCCCGTGCCGGTACACCCCGGCGAGGGCGTCCAGTACGGGCACCACGTCGGGGAACAGCACCCAGGCGGCCTTGTAGTGCTCGACGTAACGGCCGAACCAGGCATCGGCCTCGTCGTCGACCATGCCGGGCGCCCCGAGGAACTCCCGCACCCGGTCCCGGCGCTGCCCGGGGAAGGTGACCTCCCCGGCGCCGAAGCGCGCCCAGTGCCGTTCGGTGAGCCGGCGCCACAGCGCGAGCGCCTCCGCGGCTGTCCCGTAGCGCTCCCCCAGGCCCTCCTGTGCGAGCTGCCGCGCGAGCCCGGCGGTGTCGGCCCCGGTGTAGTCGAACAGGGTGTCGTCGATGTCCCACAGCACGGCACGGATCGGCATGGCCCCGAGCCTACGCCCGAGGCCGCGCCCGCACCTCGCAAATGCCACGGGGGGCGGTCGCCGGATTCGGCGGCCGCCCCCCGCGGGGACGTACGGGAGAAGCGCGGAAGGCTACGCGGCGAGCTTCGCCAGGGTCGCGTCGATGCGGGACAGGGAGCGGTCCTTGCCCAGGATCTCCAGGGACTCGAAGAGCGGCAGGCCGACCGTGCGGCCGGTGACGGCGACACGGACCGGGGCCTGGGCCTTGCCGAGCTTGAGGCCGTGGGCCTCTCCGGCGGTCAGGACGGCCTGCTTGAGGGACTCGGGGTCGCTCCAGTCGGCGGTGGCGAGGTTCTCGCGCGCCGTCGTCAGCAGGGCCGCCGGCTCGCCCTTCATCGCCTTGTCCCAGGACGCCTGGTCCTCGACCGGCTCCTTCAGGAAGAGGAAGTCGACGTTCGCGGTGATGTCGGAGAGGACCGTGACGCGGGTCTGGGCGTACGGCGCGATGCGCTCCCAGGCCGCGGCGTCGAAGTCCTCGGGCGCCCAGTTGGCGTGCGGGGCCCGCAGCCACGGGGCGCAGGCGTCCGCGAAGGCCTTCGGGTCCAGCAGGCGGATGTGGTCGGCGTTGATCGCCTCGGCCTTCTTGAGGTCGAAGCGTGCCGGGTTGGCGTTCACGTCCGGGATGTCGAACTTCGCCACCATCTCCTCGATCGAGAAGATGTCCTGGTCCTTGGAGAAGGACCAGCCGAGGAGCGAGAGGTAGTTCAGCAGGCCCTCGGGGAGGAAGCCGCGCTCGCGGTACAGGTTGAGCGAGGCCTCGGGGTCGCGCTTGGAGAGCTTCTTGTTGCCCTCGCCCATCACGTACGGCAGGTGGCCGAAGGCGGGGGTCGCCTTGGCGACGCCCAGGTCGGTCAGCGCCTTGTACAGCGCGATCTGGCGCGGGGTCGAGGAGAGGAGGTCCTCGCCGCGCAGGACGTGGGTGATCTCCATCAGCGCGTCGTCGACCGGGTTGACCAGGGTGTACAGCGGGGCGCCGTTGGCCCGGACGATGCCGAAGTCCGGCACGTTGTCGGGGGTGAAGGACAGCTCGCCGCGGACCAGGTCCGTGAAGGTGATGGTCTCGTCGGGCATCCGGAAGCGGACGATCGAGGAGCGGTGCTCGCCCTGGAACGCCTCCAGCTGCACGGTGGTCAGCTCGCGGCAGTGACCGTCGTAACCGGAGGGCTTGCCGGCCGCGCGGGCGGCGGCTCGACGCGCGTCGAGCTCCTCGGTGGTGCAGTAGCAGTGGTAGGCGTAGCCGCCGTCGAGCAGCTTCTGCGCGACGTCCTTGTAGATGTCCATCCGCTCGGACTGGCGGTACGGGGCGTGCGGGCCGCCCACCTCGGGACCCTCGTCCCAGGTGAAGCCGAGCCAGCGCAGCGAGTCGAGCAGCTGGACGTACGACTCCTCGGAGTCGCGGGCCGCGTCGGTGTCCTCGATGCGGAAGACGAACGTGCCGCCGTGGTGGCGGGCGAACGCCCAGTTGAAGAGGGCCGTGCGGACCAGTCCCACGTGGGGGTTGCCGGTCGGGGAGGGACAGAAACGTACGCGGGGGGGTACCCCCTGCTCGAGCGGAGTCGAGACCTTGGGGGAGTTCGCGTTAGCCACGCTTGATCACCTTGTTGGTGAGAGTGCCGATGCCTTCGATGGTGACGGCGACCTCGTCGCCGACGTTGAGGGGGCCGACTCCGGCCGGGGTCCCCGTGAGGATGACGTCGCCGGGGAGCAGCGTCATGGCCTCGGTGATGTGGACGATCAGGTCCTCGATGGAGCGGACCATCTCGCTGGTGCGGCCGAGCTGGCGTTGTACGCCGTTGACCGTGCACTGGATGGTCAGGTCGCTCGGGTCCAGGTCGGTCTCGATCCAGGGGCCGAGCGGGCAGGAGCTGTCGAAGCCCTTGGCGCGGGCCCACTGCTTCTCGCGCTGCTGGACGTCGCGCGCGGTGACGTCGTTGGCGCAGGTGTAGCCGAGGATCACGTCCTTGACGCGCTCGCGCGGGACCTCGCGGCACATGCGGCCGATGACCACGGCGAGTTCCGCCTCGTGGTGGAGGTCCTGGGAGAAGGAGGGGTACGTGATCGGGTCGCCCGGGCCGACCACCGAGGTGGAGGGCTTGAAGAAGGTGATGGGCGCGTCGGGGACCTCGTTGCCGAGCTCCGCCGCGTGCTCCGCGTAGTTGCGGCCGACGGCCACGACCTTGTTCGGGAGCACGGGCGGCAGCAGCCGGACCTTGCTGAGCGGGATCTTCGTGCCGGAGAGCTCGAAGTCCGCGAACGGGATGCCCTTGATGATGTCGAGGACGAGCTCCCCCTCGGCGCCGGGGGCGGCGTCGCCCTCGATCGCGCCGAAGGCGACATTGCCGTCGATCGAGAACCTGGCGATGCGCACGTGTTGCGTCTGCCCCTCTGTATTTCCGCTGGCTGGAGTCTGCGGTCCCCAGGCTAACGCGGTGGGCGCCGTCGCTTCGCGCGCGTTTTGCGCAGATCTACCGAGCGGCGGCGACCGGGGCGTCCATCAGGATCGTGCGGCGCGGGTTCGCGGTCTGGGCCGGCAGCTCGGCGGTGTGCTCCGGGGTCGCCACGGCCTGCAGCTCCTCGGCGTCCTTGAGGTGCGCGAGGGTGGTGCGGCGCGGGTTGGCTATGTTGCGGAACATCATCGTCGTCTTCATCGGAGTCTGGGGCCCTCGGTTCACTTGTCGGATCCTGGATTTTGGATCTTGAATGGTGGATGCTTGTCGGATGCATCAACCCTGTAAAGGGCAAGGCTAAACATCTGAATCGTCGGCCAAGTCGGGAAGTAATGGCCACAGCTATGTGAGTTTGCTCACCAGGGACCGCTCATTACGGGCATTACGGGCAGTCAATTCGGTCCGGCGAAACGGACATTGCGCCACTGAATGCGCCATTCCGCTCCCGATCATCGCGACTGGGACACCTTGACAGGCGCAGGGTTTGGGCGGTGTAAGTCCCATTCTTCACCAAATGGCCTCCACGTCGCGTAGCGCATGGGTCACAAGCCGTGACCGACTCTCCGAGCCGACCCTCGCACCTTGTTGGAGATCCGCCTCTGTGCTGGAATTCGCGGGACCGCCGCGGGAATCAGCCGGCGCGCAGGTGGCGCGACTCAGCGCCGAGCGCGGTGGCAAGGAGAGGGAGACGCGCCGGTCACCGACGACCACCATGGGGCGCACCGCCCCAAGACTCGACACCGTCCCACCGGTCGCCCGGCGGGACGCCTGGTCCAGAGGTTGCGACGCTAGTGCAGGGACGATTCAAGAGGGATGGCAAGGGGTCTCCCCAGGCCCAGGGCCGAGGGGAAGCCGCGGCGGAGCAGGAGCCCCGCGGCGGGACCGACCGTGGCTCTTCGCCCCAGCACGCCCAGAACCGCGGGCCGGCTGTCGAGGGCGCGAGCGCCGATTCTTCCGCCACGCTGAGGGCCAAGGGCCGCGGCAAGTCCGTCAGGGCCGCCCAGCCCAAGGACGAGCTCGCCGAGCGGGACACGGCGATACCCAAGGCCCCCAGTGGGCCCGGTTCCCGTCTCGCCATGCAGAACTGGCGCATCAGCACGCGACTGGTGTCGCTGCTGACCCTGCCCGTCGTCGCTGCGACCACGCTCGGTGGCTTCCGCATCAACGACTCGCTCAACGACATCGCACAGCTGGAGCACATGCAGCTGCTGACGACGATGACCCGGCAGGCCACCAACCTGGCCGCCATGCTCCAGGAGGAGCGGGACAAGTCGGCCGGCCCGATGTCGCTCACCAAGGACGGCAAGAGCAACAGCCTCGTCCAGGGTGTCCGCGACCAGACCGACGCCGCTGCCGAGGCCTTCGAATCCGCGACCGAAAAGGTCGACAACGCGGAGGACAAGGACGAGACCCTCAAGTCGATCCGCAACAACATCCTGCAGATCGGCCGCCAGCTCACCGGCATCGAGGACATCCGCAAGAAGGCGTACGTCAACGGCGCCCAGCAGACCGTCACCGAGTACAACGCCCTGATCGTCTCGCTGCTCTCGCTCTCCCAGGACATGGCCCAGGCCACCTCCAGCCCGGAGATGATCAAGCGCACGCGCGCCCTGGCGGCCTTCTCGTCCGCCAAGGAGTACGCCTCCATCCAGCGCGCCGTCATCGCCGCCTCGCTCCCCGAGAGCGGCGACAGGCCCGGCGACCTGAAGGAGAACGACCGCCTGTACGCGCTCTCCGCGCTCCGCGGCGAGAGCCAGTCGAAGAAGACCTTCGAACTCGTCTACCAGGGCAAGCCCGAGGAGCTCCTCGCGGCGCTCGGCGACGGCAACACGGAGATCGGCAGCGCCGACCACTACGCCCGCCGCGTCCTGAGCACCCAGGGGCAGTTCGGCAAGGAGAAGAACCGGTCCTGGATGGACTGGTACGACGCCGACGACACCAAGCTCCAGGCGATGAAGGTCATCGAGCTCACCCTGCTCGAGGACATGGAGCAGAAGGCCCGCGAGCTCAAGAACGAGTCGCAGCAGGACGCCATCATCAACGGTGCCCTGATCCTCCTCGTCCTCGGTGTCTCCCTCGTCGGCGCCTTCATCATGGCCCGGTCCATGATCCGCTCGCTGCGCCGCCTGCAGGACACCGCGACCCGCGTCGCCCAGGACCGTCTGCCGGAGCTCGTCAAGCAGCTCTCCGAGTCCGACCCGCAGGACGTGGACACGTCCGTGGAATCGGTCGGTCTGCACACCCGCGACGAGATCGGCCAGGTGGCCGCGGCCTTCGACGACGTGCACCGCGAGGCCGTCCGCCTCGCCGCCGAGCAGGCCCTCCTGCGAGGCAACGTCAACGCGATGTTCACCAACCTCTCGCGCCGTTCGCAGGGCCTCATCCAGCGTCAGCTCTCGCTCATCTCCGAGCTGGAGTCGCGCGAGGCCGACCCGGACCAGCTGTCCTCGCTCTTCAAGCTCGACCACCTCGCGACCCGCATGCGCCGTAACGGCGAAAACCTCCTCGTCCTCGCGGGCGAGGAGCCCGGCCGCCGGTGGACCCGCCCCGTCCCGCTCGTCGACGTGCTCCGCGCCGCCGCGTCCGAGGTGGAGCAGTACGAGCGCATCGAACTCTCGTCGGTGCCCGGCACCGACGTCGCCGGCCGCGTCGTCAACGACCTCGTGCACCTGCTCGCCGAGCTGCTGGAGAACGCCACCTCGTTCTCCTCCCCGCAGACCAAGGTCAAGGTCACCGGTCACGCGCTGCCCGACGGCCGCGTGCTCGTCGAGATCCACGACACCGGCATCGGCCTCTCCCCCGAGGACCTCGCCGCGATCAACGAGCGGCTCGCCTCGCCGCCCACCGTGGACGTCTCCGTCTCCCGCCGCATGGGCCTGTTCGTGGTCGGCCGCCTGTCCCTGCGACACGGCATCCGCATCCAGCTGCGCCCCTCCGACTCGGGCGGTACGACCGCGCTCGTCATGCTGCCGGTCGACGTCGCCCAGGGCGGCAAGAAGCCGGGCCCGATGCCGGGGGGCCCCGGCGGTCCCCAGGGCGGCCCCGCGGCTCAGGCTTCGGTGCCCGGAGGCGGCGTACGTCCCCCCGTGGGCGCGGCGCCGCAGCGCGGCCAGGTCTCCGCGGGCGGCCAGCGCGCCGCCCTCCCGGGGCGTGACGGCGCTCCCGGCCCGCAGCGTCCCGTCGGCCCGCAGGGCCAGCAGGCTCCGCAGGGCGGCAGGCCCCCGCAGCAGGGCGGCAACGGTGCTCCCGGCCAGCGTCCGCAGCAGGGTGCTCCCGCCGGGCAGGGCCAGAACTCCTTCGGCGCGGGCGCACCGCTGCCGGGCCGCGGTCCGGCCGGCGCTCCCGGCGGCCCGGCCGGCGCTCCCGGCGGCCCGCAGGCGCGTCCGGTGGCCGCCCCCTCGGCGGCGGGTCCGACCGGCTTCGCCCAGGGCAACGGCTTCGAGCGTCCGCAGGCCCCGCAGCCCGGCGGCCCCTCGGGTCCCGCCGGCCCCGCGGCCTACCCCGGCCAGGCTCCGGCCGCCCCGGCGGGGCGCGGCCCCCGGCCGCAGCTGCCGCCGCGCGGTGGCACTCCCCGTCCGGAGCTCCCGGGCGCGGGCAACTCCCCCGCCGGGATACCGCAGGCCCCGCAGGCCCCGCAGACCACCAGCTGGGGCGCGGGCCAGCGCGGCCACGACGTCCCGCGCGGGCACGACGAGCTGTCGGGCCCCGGCTCGACCTCGGAGTTCGCCCGCCCGGACTTCAACGCCCCGTACCCGCAGCAGGCAGGCGGCAACGGCAACCCGGGCAACAGCACCACGGGCCAGTTCGAGCGCCCGGAGCTGCGCGGCCCCGCCGCCTACGCGGACCCCTCCTCCACGGGCCAGTTCGCCCGCCCGGACGTCCAGCCCCAGCGGCCCGGCGGCCCCGGTGTCGGCGGCTACGCGCCCGTGCCCCCGGCGCGAGCGGAAACCCCGCGGCTGCCCCAGGCGCACCAGCCGGAGGCACTGCCCCCGGCCGCCCCGAGCACGGACCCCGGCCGCAGCCCGATCTTCGACACGCTGGAGTCGAACTGGTTCCGCCAGGAGGGCGAGCAGCCCCCCGCGCAGGGACCGGCCGTACCCCAGCAGCCGCAGCAGCACCAGCAGTCCGCCCCGGCGGCCCCGGCACCGGCTCCCCAGCAGCGCGCGCAGCCCCAGCTGCCGCAGCGCGGCCAGGAGCAGGCGGCCGAGTCGCCCCAGACGGCGACCGGCGCCACGCCGACCGTCAGCTGGCGCTCCTCTCCGAACGACGAGCTGATGCGGCAGGCCGAGCGCGTGCGCCAGCCCGCCGCCGGCGGCATCACCACCTCGGGGCTGCCCCGCCGAGTACCACGGGCGAACCTCGTGGCCGGCACGGCGCAGCAGCAGGCCGACGCACAGCCCGGTCCGCAGGTCTCGCGGTCCCCGGACGACGTCCGCGGCCGTCTGACCAACCTCCGACGCGGTATCCAGCAGGGACGTCAGGCCGGCAACAGCGGCCCGGCCACCGGCAGTTACCAGATCGACCCCACTTACCAGCAGGAGCGATAGTTGAGTTCGATGAGCCAGGCGGCACAGAACCTGAACTGGTTGATCACCAACTTCGTGGACAACACCCCTGGGGTGTCCCACACCGTGGTGGTCTCCGCCGACGGACTCCTTCTGGCCATGTCCGAAGGGTTCCCGCGCGACCGCGCCGACCAGCTTGCGGCGGTGGCCTCCGGACTGACCTCGCTGACCGCCGGAGCCTCCCGCATCTTCGAGGGCGGGGCCGTCAACCAGACGGTGGTGGAGATGGACCGGGGGTTCCTCTTCCTGATGTCCGTCTCCGACGGTTCCTCGCTGGCCGTGCTCGCGCACCCCGAGTGCGACATCGGCCTCGTGGGTTACGAGATGGCCCTCCTCGTGGACCGCGCGGGCAGCGTCCTCACCCCGGACCTGCGCGCGGAACTGCAGGGAAGCCTGCTCAGCTGACTGCCACCCTCCCGGCCGGACGGTACTTCCGGCCGGGAGACCGGGGCTCATGCCCCGGAACCCAGTACCGCCGCCAGGCCGTCATACCGTCCCCCCACCGGCCGCCCCGTCAGACGGCACGCTGACCACTGCTGTCCAGCCCGGAGGATCAATGACCCCGCCCCCCGCCTACCCCGATGCGTACGGAGATTCGTACTCGGATGGCGACCAGCCGCTGGTGCGTCCCTATGCGATGACCGGCGGCCGGACCCGGCCCCGCTACCAGCTCGCCATCGAGGCGCTGGTCAGCACCACGGCCGATCCGATGCACCTGTCCGGCCTGCTGCCGGAGCACCAGCGGATCTGCACCCTCTGCCGCGAGGTCAAGTCGGTCGCCGAGGTCTCCGCACTGCTGTCGATGCCGCTCGGTGTCGCCCGGATCCTCGTCGCCGACCTGGCCGAGGCCGGAATGGTGGCCATCCACCAGCCGGGCAATGGAGAGGCCGGCGGCACGCCGGACGTAACGCTGCTCGAGAGGGTGCTCAGTGGACTTCGCAAGCTCTGACGGCGGAGCGGCTCCTCGCTCCACCACCTCCGCGAAGATCGTGGTGGCGGGCGGCTTCGGCGTGGGCAAGACCACGTTCGTCGGCGCGGTCTCCGAGATCAACCCGCTGCGCACCGAAGCCGTCATGACGAGCGCCTCCGCCGGCATCGACGACCTCACCCACACCGGGGACAAGACGACCACCACGGTCGCCATGGACTTCGGCCGCATCACCCTGGACCAAGACCTGATCCTGTACCTCTTCGGTACCCCGGGCCAGGACCGCTTCTGGTTCATGTGGGACGACCTCGTCCGCGGCGCGATCGGGGCGATCGTGCTCGTCGACACGCGCCGGCTCGCCGACTGCTTCCCGGCCGTCGACTACTTCGAGAACAGCGGCCTGCCCTTCGTGGTGGCGCTCAACGGCTTCGAAGGGCACCAGCCTTACACCCCCGAGGAAGTCCGCGAGGCCCTGCAGATCGGCCCGGATGCTCCGATCATCACGACCGACGCCCGCCACCGCGCGGACGCCAAGAGCGCGCTCATCACGCTGGTCGAGCACGCCCTCATGGCCCGACTCAAGTAACACGACGCGGGGAACCCGGCTCAAGGGGCACCACTCAAGAACCACGGGTTCTTCACAACGTGAGAGGGCGGGCTGTGTCATAGGACACGACCCGCCCTCTTGGTTCATAACGTTTCGACAGAGAATTGCCCGTAGTTGGGCACTCGGTGCGTTCGGCCGGTTTCGCTCCGCTCACAACTGGCTCTATTTTTGCCGCAGGTCGTTCTTTATGTCCGATTTATACGTGACATAAAGCTCTGGGAATGGCTGATTCCAACTGTTTGGAACACGGCCGTTAACCGTGCTGGAATTCAACGAACTAGCTAGTAGCACCGCCGGAAGGTTGTTGGTCGAGTGAGGCGAAGCAACTCAAGCCCCGCGGATGAACCCGCGCGCGGCAACTTCACCCCGCCGCAGCGCGCGGGCATGTCGCCCGTCGACGTACCCGTCGACCCACCGGCGAAGAGCGGCAGCACCAGCAGGTTCTCGCCCCGCAACTGGCGGGTGCCGACGCGTCTGAACGCCATCCTGCTCGTACCCGTCCTCGTCGGACTGGTCATGGGCGGCTTCCAGGTGAAGGGCTCCATCGACACCTGGAACGAGGCCAAGGACGCCGAGAAGACGGCCCGCATCGTCCAGGCGGCGGCCGAATACGGCCAGGCCCTCCTCAACGAGCGCGACGTCACGGCCGAGCCGCTCCTCAAGGGCGACAAGAACAACGAGGCCGTCGCCAAGGCCTACGAGGCCACCGACGCCGCCAAGGCCAAGTTCGCCGCGGCCTCGAAGGACCTGCCGCAGAAGCAGGGCCTGGAGCGCCGCCTCCAGCTCTTCCAGCAGGAAGAGCCGAAGCTGGAGCTGGTCCGCAAGTCGGCCTACGTGGCGCCGGAGACCGCGAAGAAGAACCTCCCCACGACGGCGGGCCCCATCCCGACCGAAGAGGGGTACCTGCTGGTCCAGCACTACCTCATGCAGTTCTCCAACGAACTGGGCCTCGGCACCGGCAACGTCACCTCGTACGGCCGCATGGTCTACGCCGTGGAGCTGGCCAAGGCCGCGAACTCGCTCCAGCGATCCGTGGGTACCCACCTGCTGGTCCGCCCGAGCGACAACGAGGAAGTCCGCAAGGCACAGCTGGTCGCCTTCTCCTCCTACGCCTACCTCGAAGAGATCGCCATCGGCGAGTTCGTCTCCGCGGGCACGGAGGAGGACACCAACCGCCTCCGCGAGATCATGGCCAAGAAGTCCCAGGACGGCGCCGCCAAGCTCGCCGAGGCCAAGACGGCCGCGGAACAGGCCGGCACGGTCTTCAAGGCGCCCCCCGTGGTCAACGGCTCCGCGCTCACCGGCATGACCGAGGCGATAGCCAGCGGCGAGAAGAACACCAAGCTGGCCCAGGCGGGTACCACCCCGGCGGCCTGGCAGGCCGCCGCCACCGCGAAGTTCGACGGGTACGCCGAGATCGAGAAGGAATTCCTCGACAAGGCCCTCGCGGAGAGCATCGCGATCTCCGACAGCGCCCGCAACGACGCCATCATCAACGGCGCCATCGTGGTCGTGGCCCTCCTCGCCGCCTTCATCCTGGCCGGCATGATGGCCCGCCAGATGAGCCGCGCGATGAGCCGCCTGCGCACCGCCGCCTTCGAGGTCGCCGAGCAGCGCCTGCCGATGCTCGTCGACCAGCTCTCGCGCACCGACCCGGGCAAGGTCGACACCCGCGTCATCCCGATCCCGATCGACTCCCAGGACGAGATCGGCGAGGTCGCCCGCGCCTTCGACCAGGTCCACCGGGAAGCGGTCCGGCTCGCCGCCGAGCAGGCGCTCCTGCGAGGGAACGTCAACGCGATCTTCACGAACCTCTCCATGCGCAACCAGTCGCTGATCGAGGGCCAGCTGACCCTGATCACCGACCTGGAGAACAACGAGGCGGACCCGGACCAGCTGGAGAACCTCTTCCGCCTGGACCACCTGGCCACCCGTATGCGCCGCAACGGCGAGAACCTCCTCATCCTCGCGGGTGAGGAACCGGGCCGCCGCTGGGACCAGCCGGTGCCCCTCGTCGACGTCCTGCGCGCCGCCTCCTCCGAGGTGGAGCAGTACGAGCGCGTCGAGCTCTCGGGCGTCTCCGAGGCCGAGATCCACGGCCAGGCCGTGACCGACCTCGTGCACCTGCTCGCCGAGCTGCTGGAGAACGCCACCACGTTCTCCTCCCCCCAGACCAAGGTCCGGGTCAACGCCACGCGTCTGCCCGACGGCCGCGTCATGGTCGAGATCCACGACAAGGGCATCGGCCTGACCGCCGAGGACTTCGCGGACATCAACCACAAGCTGGCCAACCCGCCGACCGTGGACGCCGCGATCTCGCAGCGCATGGGTCTGTTCGTGGTCGGCCGGCTGGCTGACCGCCACGGCATCCGCGTCCAACTGCGCCCCTCGGGCGAGGCGGCCGGCACCACCTCGCTGGTCATGCTCCCGGACGCCATCACCCACGGTGGTGGTGGCGAGGGGATCCCGGAAGACGACTTCACGGTCTCCTCGATGATCCCGCAGCAGCAGGCGCAGCAGCCCGCGCCGCTGCGCACGGCGGCCGAGCTCGGCTTCGACGACTCCCGCTACGAGGTCCACCGGGCCGACCAGCCGGGCGCCGACGGCCGCGAACTCGACCCCGTCGGCCGGTCCCTCGGCCGCGAGGAGCGCCGGGCCGCGCTGGAGGCCCAGGTGGGCTATCCGCAGGCACAGCCCGAGTACCCCGGCCAGGAGTATCCGGAACCCCAGCCCGAGCACGGCTACCAGCCGTACCAGGGCTACGAGCAGCAGCCCGAGCAGGGGTACGAGGACTCGTACGCCTCCCAGCGCGCTCAGCAGCCCCAGGAAGCGCCTCAGGGATACGACGCCTACCCGCAGCAGGGGTACGCGTATCCGGAAGCCGAGTACGCGGATCAGCAGCAGGACGGTCCGGCCTACGGCAACGGGTACGAAGCCCAGTCGCAGCAGGCGGAGTGGCCCGCGCAGAACACCTACTCCGGGGCCTACCAGCAGGATTACGGGACCGAATCGGAATCCCCGGCCGCTCCCGAACCGGCCCCGGAACGCGTAGGCTTCGACCGTCCGGGCGCCGCTGCCGACACCGGTCACAAGATGACCGGAGCGGGCCTGCCGCGCCGCGGCAGCCAGCAGCAGTGGGGCTCGGCACAGCAGGAAGCGGAGTCCACCGGATCTCTCTTCGAGCAGCGGCCGCAGCGTCAGCAGCAGCCCGCTGAACCGGAGCAGGCCCCGGAGGAAACTGAAGGCACCGAGGCTTGGCGCTCACGCAACGACGAGCGCTGGCAGCAGGCCGGCAAGCTCCGCGAGCCGAAGGCGGGCGGGATCACCCCGTCCGGTCTCCCTCGGCGGGTACCCAAGGCCAACCTGGTCGAGGGTGCTGCGGAGACGACCCCGCAGGGCGGCCCCCAGGTCTCCCGCGCTCCGGAGGACGTCCGCGGCAGGTTGAGCAACCTGCGGCGCGGTGTCCAGCAGGGACGCAGCGCGGGTTCCGAGCAGTCAAGTAACAGCTATGACCAGGAGCGTTAGTGTGAGCCCGATGAGCCAGGCGGCACAGAACCTGAACTGGTTGATCACCAATTTCGTGGACAACACCCCAGGGGTGTCCCACACGGTGGTGGTCTCCGCCGACGGCCTTCTTCTGGCGATGTCCGACGGATTCCCGCGCGACCGCGCCGACCAGCTGGCGGCCGTGGCCTCCGGGCTGACGTCGCTCACCGCCGGAGCCTCCCGCATCTTCGAGGGTGGCGCCGTCAACCAGACGGTGGTCGAGATGGACCGGGGATTCCTTTTCCTCATGTCCGTCTCCGACGGATCGTCCCTCGCGGTGCTCGCGCACCCCGAGTGCGACATCGGCCTCGTGGGCTACGAGATGGCTCTTCTGGTGGATCGTGCGGGCACCGTACTGACCCCGGACCTGCGCGCGGAGCTGCAGGGAAGTCTTCTCAACTAGCAGACAGGCAGTGCGTTTCGCGCCATCGCACCATAGGGTGCGGTGGCGCGGTTCCACAGGAAGTACTGCGTTCTTGGAGTCGGAGGAGGAAACGTGACAACACCCGGAGGACATCCTTATGGCGGCGCGCAGCAGCCGCAGGGTGGGCACGACCAGAACCGCTTCAACTTCCCCTCCTCGCCGAGCAACCGGCCCGTGCCGGAGCACAACCCCTACCAGCAGCCGTACGGCCAGCCCCCGCAGCACCAGCAGCCCGGGCGTCCGTCGCAGCAGCCCCACCGGACCTCGCAGCCGCAGGCCCCGAAGGCTCACAACCCGCTGGTGCGCCCGTACGCAATGACCGGCGGCCGGACCCGGCCGCGCTACCAGCTCGCCATCGAGGCGCTGGTCAGTACCACGGCCGATCCCGCTCGGCTGCAAGGGCAGTTGCCCGAGCACCAGCGCATCTGCCGCCTGTGCCAGGAGATCAAATCCGTCGCGGAGATCTCGGCACTTCTCTCCATTCCTCTTGGTGTCGCCCGGATCCTCGTCGCCGACTTGGCGGAGGCGGGCCTCGTCGCCATTCACCAGCCCGGCGGCGATGAGTCTGCCGGCGGCCAGCCAGATGTGACACTGCTCGAAAGGGTGCTCAGTGGACTTCGCAAGCTCTAACGGCGGAGCGGCTCCTCGCTCCACCACCTCCGCGAAGATCGTGGTGGCGGGCGGCTTCGGCGTGGGCAAGACCACGTTCGTCGGCGCGGTCTCCGAGATCAACCCGCTGCGCACCGAAGCCGTCATGACGAGCGCCTCCGCCGGCATCGACGACCTCACCCACACCGGGGACAAGACGACCACCACGGTCGCCATGGACTTCGGCCGCATCACCCTGGACCAGGACCTGATCCTGTACCTCTTCGGTACCCCGGGCCAGGACCGCTTCTGGTTCATGTGGGACGACCTCGTCCGCGGCGCGATCGGCGCCGTCGTGCTCGTCGACACCCGCCGCCTGGCCGACTGCTTCCCCGCCGTCGACTACTTCGAGAACAGCGGCCTGCCCTTCGTCATCGCCCTGAACGGCTTCGACGGACACCAGCCGTACACCCCGGAGGAAGTCCGCGAGGCCCTGCAGATCGGCCCGGACGCCCCCATCATCACCACCGACGCCCGCCACCGCGCGGACGCCAAGAGCGCGCTCATCACCCTGGTCGAGCACGCCCTCATGGCCCGCCTGCGGTAGCGTCCGCCCGCACACTCACGAAGGCCCCCCGCGCCGTCCGGCGCGGGGGGCCTTCGCCTTGGGCCCCGTACGCCCGCGGCCCGGGTACGCGCAAGGCCCCGCAACCCTGGGGGCCTGGGTTCTAGTGGTTGTTGCAACACCCCAGCTCAGGGGATGCAATGGACTTCGAGATCCGCGGAAGCCGCAAGGAGCAGGGGCCCCGGAAGCTGCACCGGGAACGGGAGGAATACTTCCGGCTCGTGCAGCTGGGATTCGGCAATGTAGAAGCGAGCCGACGCGTCGGCGTCAACCCTCGGACCGGTCGCGAGTGGCGTAACGGTCGGCCCGAAGGCGGCAGGAAGCGGCCGAGGCCGCCCGCACATCCCGCGCGGGCGGCCTCCTCGCCGTCCCGGCGCCTCTCGGAGGGCGACCGCATCCACATCGCCGACCGGTTGCGGGAGAAGGCCACAGTCCGGGCGATCGCTGCCGAGTTGGACCGCAGCCCGTCCACGATCAGCCGGGAGATCCGCCGCAACGGCACTCCTGGTCGCGGCAGCCAGTGGCACTACCGGCCGCACGCGGCCCAGGCCCGGGCCGATGCCCGCCGGCCTCGCCCCAAGCCGGGGAAGATCGGCCAGAGCCCCGAGCTGCGGAACTTCATCCAGGACCGACTCGGTCTGAAGTGGAGTCCGGAGCAGATCTGCGAGAGTCTGCGCCGGACGTTCCCTGACCGGCCGGAGATGCACGTGGTCCACGAAACGATCTACCAGGCCCTCTATGTCCAGGGCCGCGGCGAACTGCGCCGTGAGCTGGCCCGAGCCCTGCGTTCGGGACGCGCCCGGCGCATGCCGCGCCGTCAGGCCCAGCAGCGACAGCCCCGCTTCGCCACCCCGATGGTCATGATCAGCGACCGCCCGGCCGAGGTCGAGGACCGGGCCGTGCCCGGGCACTGGGAAGGCGACCTGATCATCGGCAAGGACAGCGGCTCCGCCATCGGCACTCTCGTCGAACGCGCGACCCGCTACGTGATGCTCCTGCACCTGCCCGACGGTCGCAGCGCCGAACACGTCCGTGACGCCCTCGTCAAGACGGTTCAGACGCTGCCCGCACACCTGGTGCGCTCGCTGACCTGGGACCAAGGCGCGGAGATGGCGGCCCACGGCTCGTTCACCCTCGACACCGACATCCCGGTCTACTTCTGCGACCCCGCCAGCCCCTGGCAACGCGGCTCGAACGAGAACACGAACGGCCTGCTCCGCCAGTACTTCCCCAAGGGCACAGACCTCTCGGTCCACACCCGCGACCACCTCGACGCCGTCGCCGCCCAGCTCAACGGCCGCCCACGCAAAACGCTCGACTGGGAAACCCCAGCCGAGCGCCTGCATAAACTCATCGCGGCCTGACCAAACCGACCACGTGTTGCGACGACCCCTAGAAACCGCCGGGAAGGGTGCGGGGCCTTTGCGTCGCGCTCGGAGGCTCAGCCCTGCCAGCTGTGCGGGGCGCGGAAGCCCGGGGTGCGCTCCAGGCGGCGCCAGCCGGCCTGGGAGCGGGGGTTGGCGGCGGCGTCCTCGGGGGTGGCCGCGGCGCGGGCGAGGAGGATCGCGGTGATCGCGGCGAGCTCCTCGGGGGCGGCGTTGCCCTTTTCGACGCGCAGCAGGGTGTCGGTGGTGGTGACGCTCATGGGTGGCAGGTCTCCTTCGCTTGTTACTGCGGCGGGTTGCCGTGCTTGCGGGACGGCAGATCGGCGTGCTTGTTGCGGAGCATCGCGAGGGCGCTGACGAGCACCTCACGGGTCTCGGCGGGGTCGATGACGTCGTCGACGAGGCCGCGCTCGGCCGCGTAGTACGGGTGCATCAGCTCGGCCTTGTACTCCTTGACCATGCGGGCGCGCATGGCCTCGGAGTCCTCGGCGTCCGCGATCTGCTTGCGGAAGATGACGTTGGCGGCGCCTTCGGCGCCCATCACGGCGATCTCGTTGGTGGGCCAGGCGTAGGTGAGGTCGGCGCCGATGGACTGGGAGTCCATGACGATGTAGGCACCGCCGTAGGCCTTGCGCAGGATCAGCGAGATGCGGGGCACCGTGGCGTTGCAGTACGCGTACAGCAGCTTGGCGCCGTGGCGGATGATGCCGCCGTGCTCCTGGTCGACGCCCGGCAGGAAGCCGGGGACGTCCAGCAGCGTGATGATCGGGATGTTGAAGGCGTCGCAGAGCTGGACGAAGCGCGCGGCCTTCTCGGACGCGTGGATGTCCAGGACGCCGGCGAGGTGGCCGGGCTGGTTGGCGACGATGCCGACGACCTGGCCGTCCATCCGTGCCAGGGCGCAGATGATGTTGCGGGCCCAGCGCTCGTGGATCTCCAGGACGTCGCCTTCGTCGACGAGCTCCTCGATGACCTTGAGCATGTCGTACGGGCGGTTGCCGTCCGCGGGGACCAGGTCCAGCAGGACTTCCGAGCGCCGGTCGGCGGGGTCGTCGGTCTGGTGGACCGGGGGGTTCTCGCGGTTGTTGGAGGGGAGCATCGAGATGAGGTAGCGCACCTCGGAGATGCAGGTCTCCTCGTCGTCGTACGCGAAGTGCGCGACGCCCGAGGTCTCGGCGTGCACGTCGGCGCCGCCGAGGCCGTTTTGGGTGATCTCCTCGCCGGTCACCGCGCGGACCACGTCCGGGCCGGTGATGAACATCTGCGAGGTGTCGCGGACCATGAAGACGAAGTCCGTGAGCGCCGGGGAGTAGGCCGCGCCGCCCGCGCACGGGCCCAGCATGACCGAGATCTGCGGGATGACTCCGGAGGCCCTGGTGTTGCGCTGGAAGATGCCGCCGTAGCCCGCGAGGGCGGAGACGCCCTCCTGGATGCGGGCTCCGGCGCCGTCGTTGAGGGAGACCAGTGGGGCACCGGCCGCGATGGCCATGTCCATGATCTTGTGGATCTTGGCGGCGTGGGCCTCGCCCAGGGCGCCGCCGAAGATGCGGAAGTCGTGCGCGTAGACGAAGACCGTACGGCCCTCGACCGTGCCCCAGCCGGTGATGACACCGTCCGTGTAGGGCTTCTTGGACTCCAGGCCGAAGCCGGTCGCGCGGTGGCGGCGGAGCTGTTCGACCTCCTTGAAGGAACCTTCGTCGAGCAGCAGCGCGATGCGTTCGCGGGCGGTCAGCTTGCCCTTGGCGTGCTGGGTCTCGGTCGCCCGGTCGCTGGGGCCGCGCCGCGCCTGCTCACGCAGGTCGTGCAGCTCGGCCACGCGGCCGCGGGCGTCCGTCGGCTCGCTCGGAGTCTGGTCCACAACGGTCATGTACCGACCTTACGAAGAGCGCCATGAAAATCCTCCGTTGAATCCACACAGTCTCGGGTGTCTTCCGCTGTCCGGCCCGGACAGAAGTGTCGCGTGATGCGCCGACACCACCAGCGGGGACCGCCGTCCTTTGTGGACATCTCACAAAACCGCCCGACACGGCCCCCAGATGTTGAAATTTGAACGGAATGGGTCTAGCGTCATTCTTGTTGAAGGTTAAACAACAACCGCGCAGCACCCTTCCGAGGAGGAAGCCATGGGTCTCTTCACCCGCCGCAGCCAGGACACGAACACCACCGCCGTCGCCACGCTCGAAGTGGACCCGGCGCTCGCCGCGCTCACCGGCGACTACGTCATCGACGCCGGGCACAGCAGCATCGGCTTCACCGTCCGACACGCCATGGTCACCAACGTCCGCGGCAGCTTCACCGACCACGAGGGCACCCTGCACCTCGACGGCAGCGACCCGTCCCGGTCCACGGCCGCCATCGACGTCAAGATCGCCTCGGTCGCCACCGGCATCGCCGACCGCGACGCCCACCTGCGCAGCGGGGACTTCTTCGACGTCGAGGCCTTCCCCCTGATGAGCTTCCGCTCCACCGAGGCGGCTCAGCTCGGCGGCGACGCGTACCGCATCACCGGCGAGCTGACCATCAAGGACGTCACGCGCCCGCTCTCCATCGACCTGGAGTTCGCCGGCTCCGCCACCGACGTCTACGGCAACGAGCGCGTCGGCTTCGAGGGCTCCGCCGAGATCCTGCGCTCCGACTGGGGCCTGACCTGGAACGCCGCGCTGGAGGCCGGCGGTGTGATGGTCAGCGACAAGGTGAAGCTGACCTTCGACATCTCCGCCATCAAGCAGGCCTGAGCGCGGCGGACCGGCCCCGCGGGGGGCGGCTAGTCGAAGCCGCCCCCGCCGTCGAAGCCGCCACCACCGCCGAAGTCCCCGCCACCGAAGTCCCCGCCGCCGAAACCGGACGGGTCGAAGTCGGCTCCGGAGACCTCTCCGCCCTCGAAACCGCCGCCCATGCCGCCGCCGAAGTCGGAGGCGTAGGCGGGACTCGACATCATCGAGCCGAGCATCGTGCCCATGAGCAGACCGGGCAGCATGCCGCCGCCGAAGTAGCCGCCGGCCCAGGGACCGTACGCCGGGCCGGCGTCGTAGTAGGGGCGCGGCCCGTGTTCGGTGTCGACCGTGCGGATCGCCGGGTCCAGACCGTCGCGCAGTCGCACGGCGTCCGCCGCACAGACCGGCACGGTACGGGGGGCCCCGCCCGCCGGGGCCCAGGACGCGTCCTCGGTGCTCGGCCCGTGCCGCGGGTCGAAGAAGCACGGGGAACGGCGCTCGGGCAGCGGCCGGCCCTGCCGGCGCGCGTCCAGGCACACCAGGGCGTACCGGCCGTCCTCCAGCGCCTGGGTGACCCCCTTGACCTCCTCGGGGTGCTGGACCGAGGCCATGATCTGCTTGGCCCTCTCGTAGGAGTCCAGCCCCTGCTCGTAGTCCTTGCGCATGGCGTCGTCGGCGCCCGGCTCGCCGGGGTGGAAGTCCAGCCGGTCCAGCTCCTCGCCGAAGGCCGTGATGTCCTCGTCGACGACCACGCTCAGGCGCTCGATGGCCTCGCGCCGCGTCTCTTCCTTCTTCTTGCGGTTGCGCCTGACCAGGGCGTACGCGCCGCCACCGCCGACCGCCGCGACCGCGCCGAGCGCGATCAGGCCGCCGACCGGGGCACCGCTGTCGCTGCCCGTGGAGCCCCAGGAGGCCGGGGCCTTGCCCTTGGCCTGGGAGAGGGCCTGGTCCACGAAGTTGTTGAGTTCGGTGGACGCGTCCACCGCCCCGCCCGCCTTCACCGCGTCGGTGAGGTTGCGTACGGCGTTCGTCGGCATGACGGCCTTGTCGGCGCCTGCGTTGAAGCCGTCGCCGAGCCGGACCGCGTAGAGCCCGGTGATGCCGGTCTCGGTGCGGATCGTGCGGAGCACGCTGGCGGCGGGGAAGTCGGCGGTGGCCGGCAGCACGGCGACGAACACCGGCTTCCCGGCGTCCTTGATCTTCTCCGCGAGCGCGTCGGCCTGCGCCTTCGGCAGCTGCGCCTCGGCGCGGGGGTCGACGTAGACCGGGCCCTTCTTGAGGGCCTCCCCCACGGCGGCGGGTCCGGTGGCGGCCAATGCCTGCGGGGCGGCCACGAGGGCGGTCGCCGACAGGGCCAGCAGCAGTCCGGAGAATACGGATATAAGCCTGGTCCTCATGGCTATGACGCTACCCGAACCGGATGTTTCGCGTGTTAGCGGGACATAAGCCCGCCCCGGCCCGGGATACGGCCCCCGCTCCTACACTCCCGGTCCAGGGGGTGGGCGCGTCCGGCCCACGGACAGCGAGAGCCACCTGGGCGAAGCGACCTTCACCTCGGCGGACCTCGCCGGGCTGAAACCCGGCGAGGTCTGGGCCGACGGGCGGGCCGTGACCCGCGAAGCGTTCCAGGAGCTGCGGACCGAGGCGTGCTGACTACTCGGCCGGTTCGACGCCCGCGTGCAGCAGGCCGTAGGTGAAGGCGTCCTCCAGTGCCTGCCAGGACGCGGCGATCACGTTCTGGGCCACGCCCACCGTGTTCCACTCGCGGACCCCGTCCGTCGTGGCGATCAGCACGCGGGTCGTGGACTCCGTGCCGTGCTTGCCCTCCAGGATGCGGACCTTGTAGTCCACCAGCTCGAACTTGGCCAGCTGCGGGTAGAACCGCTCCAGCGCCACCCGCAGCGCCCGGTCCAGCGCGTTGACCGGGCCGTTGCCCTCCGCCGTCGCGACGATCCGCTCGCCCTTGGCCCACAGCTTCACCGTGGCCTCGTTGGCGTGGGTGCCGTCCGGTCGGTCCTCGACGATCGCCCGCCAGGACTCGATGCGGAAGTACTTGCGCGCCCGCCCCTCGGCCTCGGCGCGCAGCAGCAGCTCGAAGGAGGCGTCGGCGGCCTCGTAGGTGTAGCCCTGGAGCTCACGCTCCTTGACCCGCTCGACGACCCGGGAGATCAGCGCGCGGTCCCCGCCGAGGTCGACGCCGAGCTCCTTGCCCTTGAGCTCGATGGAGGCGCGGCCGGCCATGTCGGAGACCAGCATCCGCATGGTGTTGCCGACCCGCTCGGGGGCGATGTGCTGGTAGAGGTCGGGGTCGACCTTGATGGCCGAGGCGTGCAGGCCCGCCTTGTGCGCGAAGGCGGAGACGCCGACGTACGGCTGGTGCGTGGACGGGGTCAGGTTCACGACCTCGGCGATGGCGTGCGAGATGCGGGTCATCTCGGCGAGGGCGCCCTCGGGGAGCACCTGGCGCCCGTACTTGATCTCCAGCGCGGCGACGACCGGGAAGAGGTTGGCGTTGCCGACGCGCTCGCCGTAGCCGTTCGCCGTGCACTGGACGTGGGTGGCGCCGGCGTCGACGGCGGCCAGGGTGTTGGCGACCGCGCAGCCGGTGTCGTCCTGGGCGTGGATGCCCAGGCGCGCGCCGGTGTCGGCGAGGACGGTGGCGACGGTGGCGGTCACCTGCGCGGGCAGCATGCCGCCGTTGGTGTCGCAGAGGATGACCACGTCGGCGCCGGCCTCGTGGGCGGTGCGCACGACGGCCTTCGCGTACTCGGCGTTGGCGCGGTAGCCGTCGAAGAAGTGCTCGCAGTCGACGAAGACCCGGCGGCCCTGGCCGACGAGGTGGGAGACGGTGTCGCGGACCATCTCCAGGTTCTCGTCGAGGGTGGTGCGCAGGGCGAGTTCGACGTGCCGGTCGTGGGACTTGGCGACCAGCGTGATCACCGGGGCGCCGGACTCCAGCAGGGCCCGGACCTGGGGGTCGGTGGCGGCCGATCCGCCCGCCCTGCGGGTCGCGCCGAAGGCGACGAGCTTGGCGTGCTTGAAGTTGATCTCGGCGCGGGCGCGGGAGAAGAACTCGGTGTCGCGGGGGTTGGCGCCGGGCCAGCCGCCCTCGATGAAGCCCACCCCGAAGTCGTCCAGGTGCCGGGCGATGGTCAGCTTGTCCGCGACCGTGAGGTTGATGCCCTCACGCTGGGCGCCGTCGCGCAGGGTGGTGTCGAAGACGTGGAAGCTGTCGTCGAGGCCCCCAGACGGCACGGTTGCCGCCTCTGGTGTCGTCGTCATGCTGATCTGACTCCTGTCGGGTGAGTGGTTTCCGGATGCCCGGGATCCACTGCCCCCATCATCGCGCGCTGTCCGGCCCGGCATGATGTGGGCCGGAAAACGAAAAGACCTCTCGCGGGTGCGAGAGGTCTGCGCGCGGGTCTGGGGCACGATGGCCGCCTCCGCGAAGTTCTTCCACGGTTCAGCGGTCACTGCGGACCGGCGCGCTGCTGTCCATAATCATGAGCTGAGCAGGCACGTCCGCAGTGTGGCACAGCGGCCCGCACCCATGGACACATGTCTCACGATACGAGCGCCTCGTCGAGGAATTCCGAGACGTGGTCCAGGATGTCGCCCCGCCCTATCCCGGGCAGCCCCACGGCCACCTGGATGCTGAACCCGTCGAGCAGGGCCCGCAGCCGGGCCCCGAAGCGGTCGGGGTCCACCGGCCGGAACTCCCCGCGGGAGATGCCCTCGGCGAGCAGCGCCACCAGGTCGCGGTGCCAGGCGCCCTCGATGGCCTCCTGCCGCTCGCGTTCGTGCGGGCCGGCGTTCTGGGAGCGGTTCCAGACCTCCAGCCACAGCGTCCAGTGCGGATCGCGCGCGGCCTCGGGCACGTACAGGTCCACGTACGCCTGCAGGCGCTCGCGGGCCGGGCCGCGCCGGGACAGCAGGGCCCGCCGCTCGACGCCCAAGGCCGCCTCGCTCCACTCCAGGGTCTGGAGCAGCAGCTCGTCCTTGCTGCCGAAGTAATAGAGGAGGTGGCCGCTGCTCATGCCGACCTGGCGGCCGAGGCCGGCCATGGTCAGGCCCTCCAGGCCGCGCTCGGCGATCGTGGCCATGGCGGCGACCAGTACGTCCTCGCGCGGGGGCGCGTTCTTGCGCGCCGCGCGCACCGGTACCTCGCCCGCCGCCATGGGCCGCTCCTTGTCCGTATGCCGTGGTCCCCTGTCGGGTCAGACCTTCGGCTGCTGCTGGGTGATGCAGTGGATTCCGCCACCCCCGGCGAAAATCGTACGTGCGTCAACGAGCGTCACGGTCCGCTCGGGGAACAGACCGCGGAAGATCTCCGCCGCCTCCTCGTCGCGCGGGTCGTCGAAGGAGCACAGCACCACGCCGCCGTTGCACAGGTAGTGGTTGATGTAGGAGTAGTCCACCCACTCCCCGTCCTCTTCCAGCACGGTCGGCGCGGGGACCTCCACGACCTCCAGCTGCCGGCCGCGGGCGTCGGTGGACGCGCGCAGGATGGCGGCGATGGTCTTGCAGCGCTCGTGGTCCGGGTGCGCCGGGTCGGGCTGGGTGTGGACCAGCACCACGCCGGGGCGGGCGAAGGCCGCGACGATGTCCACGTGGCCCTGGGTGCCGTACGTGCCGTAGTCGCCTGCCAGGCCGTAGGGCAGCCAGATGGCCTTGGTGGTGCCCAGGTGGGCGTGGATCTCGGCCTCGACCTCCTGGCGGCTCCAGCCGGGGTTGCGGCCCTCGCCCAGCTGCACGGTGTCGGTGAGGAGGACCGTGCCCTCGCCGTCCACGTGGATGGCGCCGCCCTCGTTGACCAGGCGGGTGCTGAAGGTGCGGGTGCCGGCCAGGTCCGAGACGTGCCGGGCGATCTTCGAGTCGTGGTCCCAGCGGGCCCACTCCTGGGCGCCCCATCCGTTGAAGGTCCAGTCCACGGCCGCCAGCTCGCCGGCGTCGTTGGTGACGAAGGTCGGGCCGATGTCGCGCATCCAGGCGTCGTCGAGCCCCTGCTCGACCAGCCGGACGTCGTCGCCGACGATCGCCCGGGCGCTGTCGGCGTCACCGGGCGAGACGACGAGGGTCACGGGCTCGTACGTACGGACCGCGCGGGCGACGGCGCCCCAGGCCTCGCGGGCCTCGGCGAGCTCGACGTCGTCGGTGAAGGTCGGGTTGGGGCTGGGCCAGGCCATCCAGGTGCGCTCGTGGGGCGTCCACTCGGCGGGCATCCGGAATCCGTGGTCGGCGGGCTTGGTCATGGCGGGGTCCTTACGGGCTTTGCTGACTTACAAGAAGTACAGGCGGTTGAGGGAGACCGAATCGGCCGCTTCGGAGCGCAGCGGTTCCCCGTCGAGGGAGACGAGGCCGCTGGTCGCGTCCACATCGACCGCGCCCACCCGGGAGTTGAGGAGCAGGTCCTCGGGGCCGATGCCGCGGGTGCCGCGGACGGCGACGCGGCGTCGGCGGGTCGGCATCTCGTCGCTGCCCAGGGCCGCCGCGGCGGCCGAGACGAAGGCGACGGAGATGTCCGCCGCGGTGGCGCCGTACGAGCCGAACTGCGGTCCGAGGACCAGCGGCTCGCAGGTGTCGGTGGCCGCGTTCGGGTCGCCGGTGACCCCGTACGCCGGGAAGCCGGACTTGAGGACCAGCTGCGGCTTGGCGCCGAAGAACTGGGGGCGCCACAGCACGATGTCCGCGAGCTTGCCGACCTCGATGGAGCCGATCTCGTGGGCCAGGCCGTGGGCGATGGCGGGGTTGATGGTCAGCTTGGCCATGTAGCGCAGGACGCGGGCGTTGTCGTCGCCCTCGCCGTCGCCTGCCAGCGGGCCGAGCTCGCCCTTCATCTTGGCGGCCATGGCGAAGGTGCGGCGGATGGTCTCGCCGGCCCGGCCCATGCCCTGGGCGTCGGAGGAGGTGATGCCGATCGCGCCCAGGTCGTGCAGCACGTCCTCGGCGCCCATCGTCCCGGCGCGGATCCGGTCGCGGGCCATGGCGGCGTCGCCGGGGAGGTCGGGCTTGAGGTCGTGGACGGAGACGATCATGCCGTAGTGCTCGGCGACCGCGTCCCGGCCGAAGGGCAGGGTCGGGTTGGTGGACGAGCCGATGACGTTCGGCACGCCCGCCATCTTGAGCACGTTGGGGACGTGTCCGCCGCCGCAGCCCTCGATGTGGAAGGCGTGGATGGTGCGGCCGTCCAGGACGCGCAGGGTGTCCTCGACGGAGAGGCACTCGTTCAGGCCGTCGCTGTGCAGGGCGACCTGTACGTCGTACTCCTCGGCCACCCGCAGGGCGGTGTCCAGGGCGCGGGTGTGCGCGCCCATGTCCTCGTGGACCTTGAAGCCGGACGCGCCGCCCTCGGCCAGGGCCTCGACCAGCGGGGCCGCGTCGGAGGAGGAGCCGCGGGCGAGGAAGCCGATGTTGACGGGCCAGGCGTCGAAGGCGTTGAAGGCGTGCTTCAGCGCCCACGGGGAGTTGACGCCGACGCCCCAGACGGGGCCGAACTCCTGGCCGATGATCGTGGTGACGCCCGCGGCGAGCGAGGCCTCCATGATGCGCGGGGAGAGCAGGTGGACGTGGGTGTCCACGGCTCCGGCGGTGGCGATCAGGCCCTCGCCGGACACGATGCTCGTCCCCGTGCCGACCACGACGTCCACGCCGTCGAGGGTGTCGGGGTTGCCGGCCCGGCCGATCGCGTGGATGCGGCCCTCGCGGATGCCGATGGAGACCTTGCGGATGCCGAGGACGGCGTCGATGACGAGGACGTTGCTGATCACGACGTCGCAGGTCTCGCGGACCGCTGCGGCCTTCAGGTGCAGTCCGTCGCGCGCCGTCTTGCCGAAGCCGGCCAGGAACTCGTCGCCGGGCTTCTGGGCGTCGTACTCGACCCGGACGGTCAGCCCGGAGTCGCCGAGGCGGACCCGGTCCCCGGCACGGGGGCCGAAGACGGAGGCGTACTCGTGCGGGTCGATGTGCCGGCCGCCCGGCGCGCAGTGGTCGCTGTGGGGGGTCTGACGGCTCACGCCTGTGCTCCTTCGCTGCCGGTGTCGCCCACGCCGAGGTACCCGCAGGCCGCCGCGCGGCGCAGGGCTTCCTCTTTGGCCCCGGGGGCGTCGAGGGGGCCGTCGACCAGGCCGGCGAAGCCGATCGCGATGCGCTCTCCGCCGATCGGGACCAGGCCGACCTCGCCTTCGCCGTGGGGGTCGAACCGGACGGACGAGCCGGCGGGTACGCACAGCCGCATGCCGTAGGCCGCGGCGCGGTCGAAGTCGAGGCGGGGGTTCGCCTCGAAGAAGTGGAAGTGGGAGGTGACGCTCACCGGCACGGGGGCCGTGTTGCGCACGCGCAGGTGGACGACCGGCTCCGGCTGCGGGGCGCCGGGGCCGGGCAGGACGGCGCCCGGGGCGTCGTACCCCAGGCCCACCGCGCCCCGGATCGGGGAGGAGACCACCGCGAGGCGGGAGCCGTCGTCGAAGACGGCCTCCACGTGCACCTCGGCGACCACGTCCGCGACGCCGGGCAGCACGTCGTCGGGGCCCAGCACGCTGCGGGCCTCCTCGATGGCCTCGGCCAGTCGCCTGCCGTCACGCGCGGCCTCGCAGACCGTGTCCGCGATCAGCGCGGTGGCCTCCGGGACGTTGAGCTTCAGGCCCCGGGCCCGCCGGGCTCTGGCCAGTTCCGCTGCGCTGCGCAGCAGCAGCCGGTCGCGCTCCGTAGGGGTCAGCCGCACGGCGATCCACCACCTTTTGACTCGATGGGTTAGAGCATCACTCTAACTCTTCATTTCTTCGCAGGGAATCATTGACCTGACACCTGGGCTTAGGTCACATTGAGTGTCGCTCAAACATTGCGCAACCACCCCCCGCCCTGCCAAGGGAGTCCCCCATGCCCATCGAACAGCGCGGAGTCGACACCATCCCCGAAGAGGAGCGCACGAGCGGTCCCCGTGACCTGATGTCGATCCTCCTCGGCTCCAATCTCTGCCTCGGTGTGATCGTCTTCGGCTGGCTGCCTCCGTCCTTCGGACTGGGCCTGTGGCCCTCGGTCACCGCGATCGTGACCGGCACCCTCGTCGGCATCGCCTTCACCGCGCCGCTGGCGCTGGTCTCGCTGCGCACCGCGACCAACCTGTCCACATCCAGCGGCGCCCAGTTCGGGGTCCGCGGCCGGCTCGTCGGCTCGGTGGTGGGTCTGCTGCTCTCGCTCGGCTACACCGCGCTGACCCTGTGGATCGGCGGCGACGTGATGGTGGGCGTGCTGTCCCGCCTCACCGGGCTGCCGGACACCGGCGCGTCGCGGGCCGTGATGTACGGCGCACTGGCCGCGTGTACCGTCGTGGCGGCCGTCTTCGGGTACCGGCTGCTGCTGCGGATGAGCAAGATCCTCTCCGTCGGGATGGTGGCCCTGCTGGCCGTCGGCGTCTTCGCGTACGCCCCGGACTTCACCACCGCCGCCCCGCCGGACACCTCGTACCTGCTCGGCTCCTTCTGGCCGACCTGGATCCTCGCCGCCGTCGCCGCCGGGCTCAGCGGGCCCGTCGCCTTCATCACCCTGCTCGGCGACTACACCCGCTACATCTCCCCCCGCAAGCACAGCTCCCGCAAGGTGTACTGGGCCACCGGCCTCGGCCTGCTGGTCGGGCTGCTGATACCGCAGCTCTTCGGCACCTACACCGCGCTCGCCGCCAAGGCCGGCGCCGAGTACGCCGGGCCGCTCGTCGGCGCCGCCCCGTTCTGGTACCTGGCCCCGCTGCTCCTGGCCGCCGCGGCCGGTTCGGTGGGCAACGCCGGGCTGATGCTCTACTCGATGGGCCTCGACCTGGACGCCATCGTCCCGAAGGCCACGCGCACCACGGCCACGATCATCGCCGCGGCCGTCGCCACCGCCTTCGTGTTCTTCGGTTCCTTCGAGTGGGACGTGCAGTCGGCGATGACCTCGTTCGTCCTGCTGCTGACCGCCATCGGCACCCCGTGGGCCGTGATCACCCTGATCGGCCACGTCCGCTGCCGCGGGCAGTACGACGCCGACGCCCTCCAGGTCTTCAACCGCCGCTCGGTGGGCGGGATCTACTGGTACCGCTCCGGCTGGAACGTGGCCGCCACCGCCTCCTGGGCGATCGGCGCCGGGGTCGGCCTCCTCGCGGTGACCACCCCCTTCTACGAGGGCCCGCTCCTCGCGCTGACCGGTGGCGTGGACTGCTCCTTCGTCCTCTCCGGACTGACGGGCGGCCTCGTGTACGCCGCCCTCACCGCCCGCCGCGCCCCCGCCGCGGCCCCCGCGGCCGAACCGGCCGACGAGCCGGCGGTCGCGTAGGACTCCCCCGTACGTACGAAGGCCCGCGCCCTGGACATCCAGGGCG
>NZ_JBHWVJ010000002.1:0-58145 GCF_042736725.1 Streptomyces sp. NPDC060028
CGAGGCGCCGTGCCGGGCGCCGCGACGCGGTGAACCTTTCCGGTCACAGCACTAGGCTAGGAGCGGCGGACGCGGGCGAGGACGAGAACCGTGTCGTCGGCCGGCGGGGCGGGCAGCAGATTCGTCAGGATGCGGTCCGCCATCGCTTCCAACGGCCCCGGTTCTCCGCCCAGCTCGGTGCGCAATGCTTCCAGGCCGGCCTCGATGTCACGGCCGCGTGCCTCGATGAGGCCGTCGGTATACAGGGCGAGGGTCGCGTTCCGGGGGAGTTCGATCTCGGTCGTACTGAAGGGGAAGCCGCCGACGCCGAGAGGAACTCCGAGGACGTCGTCGAGGGTCTCCACCGTGCCGTCCGGCAGGAGGACCAGCGGCGGGGGGTGGCCGGCGCTGGCGATGCGGGCGCGTCCGGTCTGCGGGTCGTAGACGATGTACAGGCACGTCGCCAGCTGGATGCCGGCCTCTTGGGCGCATGCGTCGAGCTCGGTGAGGAGGTCGTCGGGCTCGCTGTCATGCCTGGCCAGAGCCTTGGTGGTGATACGAAGGCGGCCCATGGCGGCGGCAGCCGACACCCCGTGCCCCATCACGTCGCCCACCACGAGAACGACCCGGCCGTCGGGCAGGCTGATGACGTCGTACCAGTCGCCGCCGACCTCGGTGATCCGACTGCCGGGCACGTACCGGTGGGCCACGTCCACGTACGGGCTGGTCGCCAACGCACTGGGCAACAACGCCCGCTGCAGCGTGAGGGCGATGTCCTGGACGCGGCTGTACAGACGGGCGTTGTCCAGGCAGATCGCAGCCCGTGAGGAGAGCTCACTGGCCAGGCTGACATCGTCCCGGGTGAAGACCGGCCGGCCCGCGGACCGGCCGAACATGGCGATTCCCTGGACCGTGCCCCTGGCGATCAGCGGGGCGACGAGGACGCAGGCCAACCCGCTCTCGGCGAAGAGCCGTGCGCGTGACTCGATGAGGACGGTCCGGGCCAGAAATTCCTCGTTCACCACGGCGGAGATGGCACGACCGGTCCTCAGCGTGTCGTGGATGACGGAGCCGGGCGGGTACCGCACCGTCTCCACCCCGCTCACGAGCTCGGTGGCCGGAGGGGGCAGGATCGTCCCGGAGGCGATCCGGCGGGTGAACAGCGGCCGCGCCGGGTCAAAGTCCTCCGCCTCGTCCCTCCACTCCACGACTTCGACCACGGCGCCGTCGCAGAAGTCCGGCATTGCCGCGTCCACCAGCTCCTGGGCGGTGACGTCCACGTCCAAGGTGGTCCCGATGCGAGTGGAGGCCCCGTCCAGCAGAGCCAGCCGTCGACGGCTGGCGGTGGCTTCCAGGATGGCCTGTTCCCGGTCGGTCACGTCCACCATCAGCCCGCCCACTCCGGGGCGCGAGCCGACCGCCCCGCTCAGGGGGAAGAAACTCACCGACCGCACCTGGTCACGGTCCGGATGCCCCCGCGGGCGCATACCCACCAGGGTCCCCACGACCGGCGCTCCGCCCAGGGCGACGCCGCGGAGCATGCGCTGGTACTCGCCACCATCGGACATGAGCATGATTTCGTCCATGCGCCGCCCGAGGTGGGCCTCGATCGGCAGGCCGTCCATGTCGGCGAGCGCCTGGTTGAGGTGGACGTACCGGAGGTCCGGATCGAGCATGACCAGGCCGATGGGGCAGGTCTCGAAGAGGGCGTCGAGGAAGGCGAGGTTGGTCTTGACCCGATCGAGCTCGTCGCTACGGCTCGCCAGGACCATCACCACCGAAGGTCCTCCGGCTCCGGTGACGGAGAAGGCCCGGAAGCCGCAGTCGAAGACGGCGCCGTCACGATGCCGGGCCGTCAGCCGGCCCCTCCAGTACCCCTGGGTCCGGCCTCGCTCGGTCAGCGAGGCGCAGGGATCGGGGGCGCCCCGGGGCGCGTCGGCGAAGAGGAGGGCGCCTGGCTTCGACAGGACGGCGGTGGCGTCGTGTCCGAAGAGCTCCCGCGCGCCGGGCCCCCAGTAACAGACAAGATCGCTGTCATCGAGGCCGAAGACGGCCACGGGCACGTGCTCAAGCAGCGTCCCCGGCTCGGACCAGAACGGGCCGTGGATCTCCTCGCCCCCCAGCCGGGCCGATGGCACGAGATGCCCCCTTCCACTCACTGTTGCATCCATTATCCGAACACCACGGGCATTGCGCGGCGCGAGGTGCGCCGTGGCGAGGACCGAGCCGAGACAAACGCCCCCGCCACCGGTGGGTGGCTCAGAGCGGGAGCGGGGGTGACGGAAGTCTTACGGGTACGTGTGGGACACCCCTGGGGAGTCCTGTGCTGCGTAACGTCCCCGGCATGCGCGTACTCGTCACCGGAGGGGCCGGGTTCATCGGCTCCCACATCGTCACCGCCCTGAAGGGCGGGGGCCACGAACCCGTCGTCCTCGACGCCCTGCTGCCCGCCGCCCACCCCGGCACACCGCCCCTGCCCGACGCACGGTTCCTCCGGGCGGACGTACGGGACGCCGACGCGGTGCGGGCGGCGCTGCGCGGGGTGGACGCCGTGTGTCACCAGGCGGCCATGGTCGGGCTCGGGAAGGACTTCGCGGACGCCCCGGACTACGTCGGCTGCAACGACCTCGGGACGGCGGTGCTGCTGGCGGAGATGGCCGCGGCCGGGGTGCGCCGGCTCGTCCTGGCCGGGTCGATGGTGGTCTACGGGGAGGGCCGGTACGAGTGCCCGCGCCACGGCGTGGTGCGCCCCGGGCCCAGGCAGGCGGCGGACCTGACGGCCGGCCGGTTCGAACCGCGCTGCCTCGACTGCGGAGCCGAACTGGCGCCGGGCCTGGTCGGTGAGGACGCGCCGACCGATCCGCGCAACGTGTACGCCACCACCAAACTCGCGCAGGAGCACCTGGCCGCGGCCTGGGCCCGCTGCGTGGACGGCCGGGCGGTGTCCCTTCGCTACCACAACGTGTACGGGCCCGGCATGCCTCGCGACACCCCGTACGCCGGGGTCGCGTCCTTCTTCCGCTCCTCGCTGGCCCGGGGCGAGGCCCCGCAGGTCTTCGAGGACGGCGCACAGCGGCGGGACTTCGTCCACGTCACGGACGTGGCCGCGGCGAACGCGGTGGCGCTGGAGGCGGTCGCCGCCCGGCCCGCGGGCACACTGACGGCGTACAACACCGGCAGCGGGGAACCGCACACCGTCGGGGAGATGGCGGCCGCGCTGGCCTCGGCGCACGGAGGGCCCGCGCCGGTCGTCACGGGCCGGTTCCGCCTCGGCGACGTACGGCACATCACGGCCGACTCCGCGCGGCTGCGCGACGAGTTGGGCTGGCACCCGACGGTCGGCTTCGCGGCGGGGATGGCCGAGTTCGCCCAGGCGGACCAGCGCGCATCGGCGGGCGCCGCCGGCTGACGAGCCGGTCAGGCGGGAGCAGCCGTCGGGAGGGTGACCTCGAAGCGGCAGCCGCCCGGGACGTTGCGTACACCGGCGCTCCCCGCATGGGCCTCGACGATGCCCCGGACGATCGCCAGGCCGAGCCCCGCCCCCGCGGGCGGCGTGCGGGCCGGGGTGCCGCGCCAGCCGGTGTCGAAGACCCGGGCCAGGTCCTCCTCGGGGATGCCGCCGCAGCCGTCGGTCACCGACAGGACGACCGCGTCCGACCGGTCCCCCGCCGCGATCGCCGCGACCGCCACGGTGCCGTCGGCCGGGGTGTGGCGGATGGCGTTGACCAGGAGGTTGGCGAGGACCCGGGTCATCTCCTTGCCGTCGACCTCCACCGGTACGGCGGCGACCCCCTCGCCCACCAGCCGCACCCCGCGTTCCCGCGCCAGCGGATCGGCTCCCGAGAGCGCCTCGTCCACGAGGTCGTAGAGCGACATCCGGGTGGGGTTGAGGCTGAGCGCTCCGGCATGGATGCGGGAGAGTTCGAACAGGTCGGTGACCATGGAGTTGAGCCGGTCGACCTCCGTGCGGATCTGCCGGTGGTAGCGGGCGGGGTCGGCAGCCATGCCGTCCTCCAGGGCCTCGGCCATCGCCCGCAGGCCGGCGAGCGGGGTCCGCAGGTCGTGCGAGATCCAGGCGACCAGCTCGCGCCGCGAGGCCTCCAGTGCCTGCTGCCGTTTCCGGGACGCGTCGAGCTTGGCGCTGGTCGCGGCCAGTTCCCGGGAGAGCGCGGCGAGTTCGGCGGTGGCCGCGGTCCGGGGCGCCGCGAACCGTCCGCCGTCACCGAAGTCACGTGCCGCGAGGGCCAGTTCCCTGCTGCGTGCCACGACCCAGCGTCCGAGCAGCATCGCGGTGGCCAGGGCGACGACAGCCGCCATGGCCACGACGACGGTCACCACCCACAGGTCATGGGAGGACAGGAACATCGCCTGCGCGACGGCCAGCGTTCCGGCCAGCATCGCGGTGACCGTGACCGCGGCGACCACGAACAGGGACACCGCGACCGAGCGGTGGCGGAGCAGGCGCAGGGCCAGGGCCCCGGCGAGTCCCGCGCAGAGCGCGCCGCCGAGTGCGAAGAGGGCGATGAGCAGGACGTCCTTCATGACGCGGCCTCCGGCCGTCCGGCTTCGAAGCGGTATCCGACGCCCCATACGGTCTGGATCAGCCGGGGCCGGGCGGGGTCGTCCTCGATCTTGGCTCGGAGCCTGCGTACGTGGACGGTGACGGTGGACAGGTCCCCGAAGTCCCATCCCCACACCTCGCGCATCAGCTCCTCCCGGCTGTGCGCCCGTCCCGGGTGCGTCAGGAAATGGGCGAGGAGGTCGAACTCCCGGAGGGTGAGCGCCAGCTCGCGCCCCTGCTTGGCCGCGCGCCGGTCCGCGGGGTCGAGCACCACGTCGGCCGCCTTCAGGACGGGGCGCGCCGGGGCGGCGTCCGGCGGCCGGTTCCCGAGGCTGCGGCGCAGCACGGATTCCACGCGCAGGACGAGTTCCCTGGGGCTGAAGGGTTTGGTGACGTAGTCGTCGGCGCCGAGTTCCAGCCCCGCGATCCGGTCGTCCTCGTCGCCGAGCGCGGTCAGCATGATCACGGGTACGGGGGCGGTCGCCCGCAGCCGCCGGCACACTTCGAGGCCGTCCATGCCGGGGAGCATCAGGTCGAGGAGGACCAGGTCCGGCCACCGTACGGCGGCGCGGTGCAGGGCGTCGGGGCCGTCGGGGGCGTGCTCGACGGCGTACCCGGCCCGTGCGAGGTAGCCGGAGACGACCTCCGCGACCGTCGGATCGTCTTCGACCACCAGGACCCGGGGCTGCGGTTCGGTGTGGCTCATGGATCCCAGGGTCGCATCCACCGGGCGCGGGGTGGCCGGCTCCCGGGGCGGCCGGGGGTGACGTCCGCGTTTCGTAAGGAGTCCATGGCCCTTTTGCGGTGCGCGCGTTCCTACGGTGAGACGCGTGACCGTAGACGTAGATGTCGTACTTCCCTGCCTGAACGAGGCCGAGGCCCTTCCCTGGGTACTGGCCCGCATCCCCGCCGGCTGGCGGCCGCTCGTCGTGGACAACGGGTCCACCGACGGCTCCGGCGACCTCGCCCGCAGCCTCGGCGCGACGGTCGTCGAGGAGGAGCGCCGCGGATTCGGCGCGGCCTGCCATGCGGGTCTCCTGGCCGCCGAGGCCGACGTGGTCTGCTTCTGCGACTGCGACGCCTCCCTCGACCCCGGCCTGCTCACCGGCTTCGTCCGGGCCGTTTCGGACGGCGAGGCCGACCTCGTCCTCGGGCGCCGCCGACCCCGGGGACGGGGCGCCTGGCCCGTACACGCCCGGGCCGGAAACCTTGCCCTGTCCCGGATGCTGCGCCGCCGCACGGGCCTGCGCCTGCGCGACCTCGGCCCGATGCGGGCCGCCCGCCGCGAGGCGCTGCTCGGCCTGGACCTGACCGACCGGCGCAGCGGCTACCCGCTCCAGATGGTCGTCCGGGCCGCCGACGCGGGCTGGCGGGTGCGCGAGGTGGACGTGCCCTACCTTCCCCGGTCGGGGAAATCCAAGGTGACCGGCACCTGGAGGGGCACCTGGCAGGCCGTGCACGACATGCGGCAGGTGCTGGCCGAGGCGCCGCGCGAGCCCGCTGCGGGCGGTGCCCGGTGACCGGGACCACCTTGCTCGTCATCGCGAAGGAGCCCGTCGCGGGCCGGGTGAAGACCCGCCTGACTCCTCCGTTCACCCCGCAGCAGGCGGCAGCGCTGGCCGAAGCCGCCCTGGCCGACACCCTGGCCGCAGTGGCCGGGGTCCCGGCGGCGCGCCGCGTCCTCGTACTCGACGGGGAGGCCGGACCGTGGCTTCCGCCGGGCTTCGAGGTGGTGCCCCAGTGCCCCGGCGGCCTGGACGAGCGGCTCGCCGCCGCCTTCGCGGCGTGCACGGGCCCGGCGCTGCTGATCGGGATGGACACGCCCCAGGTGTCGCCCGCGCTCCTCGGGCGGGCTCTCGCCTGGGACGAGCACGACGCCTGGTGGGGACCCGCGGTGGACGGGGGTTTCTGGGCACTCGGGCTGGCCGAGCCCGACCCGGCCCTGCTGCGCGGGGTGCCCATGTCCCAGCCGTACACCGGAGCCGCACAGTACGAGCGGCTGCGCGCGGCCGGGCTGCGGGTCGGGCGGCTGCCGCGGCTGCGGGACGTGGACACCGCCGAGGATGCCCGCCTGGTGGCCGCCGAGGCACCCGGCAGCCGGTTCTCGGCGCTCCACGCCGAGCTGGTCCCGGCCTCCGGGGCGCGTTCGTGAGCGCGCCCACCGCGTGGCGGGCGGACCCGTACAACGACGCGGTCCGGTCCGGGCGGGGCCCGCTGTTCCTGCGACGCCGGGACGGCTGGCTGCTGCCGTTGGAGGTGGAGCGCTGGTGCGAGGCGCCGGACGGCGGCGACTGGTCCGTGCTGCGGCGCTGCCGCGGCGCCGTGCTCGACGTCGGCTGTGGCCCGGGCCGGCTGGTGGCGGCCCTCGCGGCCCGTGGACGCCGGGTGCTGGGCATCGACCTCAGTCCCGAGGCGGTGGCCCGCACCGGGCGGGCGGGCGGACCCGCGCTCTGCCGCTCGGTCTTCGACCCGCTGCCCGGGGAAGGCTGCTGGGGCACCGCCCTGCTGATCGACGGGAACATCGGCATCGGCGGCGATCCGGCCGTACTGCTGCGGCGGATGAGGGAGGTGACGAGCCCTGGCGGGAAGATCATCGCCGAATGCGCCGTCGCCGAGGTGGACGAGCGCTGCGAGGTCCGGGTCGACGACGGACGCGGCGGCCTGGGCTCCCCCTTCCCGTGGGCCCGGGTCGGAGTCGATGCCCTGTGCGGGCACGCCGAGCGGGCCGGCTGGCGGCCGGCCCACCGGTGGAACGCGGCGGGCCGGCCCTTCGTGGAGCTGATACGTCAGCCTCCCCCGCCGTCCTGCGGCGGCGCCGAGCTCTGACGGGAATCCCGGAACCCGGCCGGGTGGCTTCGCCGCAGCCACCCGGCCAACAGCACGAGCCCGGTGACGGCGGCAACGGCGGCGAGCACCAAGGCCAGGTTCCGGCCGTACGCCAGGGGCAGGACGGTGGGGTTCGCCCGCCCCTCGGGCCGCAGCATCAGCGGCGAGGTGACGAGGACGAGGCAGCCCGCGGTGAGCAGCGCGCCGCGCAGCACCCCGCGCGCCGGACGGGCCGGGAGGAACAGCCCGACAGCCAGCACGAGCGGCGCGATCAGCCCGTCGTGCAGCACGATCGCCCCGCCCAGCCAGACCAGTACGTCGACCGGGTCCGGCAGCACGGCCACCTGACGGGCCCCGATCCCGATGAGCAGCAGACCCGCGGCCCCCAGGCCGTGGCGGAGCACGGTCGCGGTCTTCACAGCACCTCCAGCCGGTGGACCCACTTCGTCTGCAGCACTCCGGGGCGGTTCGGCGCGATGACGCGCGCCGGGAATCCGTGATCCGGCGACAGCACCTGCCCGTTCAGCGTCAGGGCGAGCAGGGTCAGCGGATCCTGCGCGTACTGCCGGCCCATCTCCATGACCCGGTACGCACCGCCCGCCTCCAGGGACACCACCCGGACGGCGGCCGATCCCGGGCGGACGCCGGCCCGTGCCAGGAGGTCGCGGATCGGCACGCCGCCCCAGTCGGCCGAGACGCTCCAGCCCTCCACACAGGCGATCGGCAGCCGCGCCCTCGCCTGGGGGAGTTCTCGCAGCTGCGCCAGGTCCAGCGCATAGGGAACGGGGCCCGCCACCTCGAGCCGCCAGTCGCGCAGCAGTTCCCGTGAGATTCCGGCGGCGGCCGCGGTCCGGTTGACGGGCAGTGCCTGCGGCCCGTGGTCCGGGTGCCGCGGAGCCAGCAGGTCCAGTGCCTTCAGCGGCGTGAGGGCCTGCCCGACGGTGGTCAGCGTCACCGCGCCGACCGCCGCGCCCGCGCCGAGCAGCAGGGAGCGCCGGTCCGGGCCGTCGGCGGCCGGGAGGGCGAGCGTGCCGGGCGAGCGCCTGCTCCAATGGCTCCTGATCTGCGGGGCCTTGACGGCGACGTGCAGCAGGATGGAACCGGCGGCCACCCAGGCCACGGCGAAGTGGACCGGCACGAACGAGAACGGCCACGGATACCACTCGGCGATGTTCAACAGCCCTGTCAGCACTTCGAAGAGCGCCGCGGCCACCAGCAGCGCCACCGACAGCCGCTCCAGAGCGTGCCGCACGGACTTCACGGGCGGCCAGGCGAACAAGCGCGGGTACACGGCCCACAGTTTCACCGCCAGCAGCACGATCGCGGCCAGCCCGGTGGCGACGTGCAGGCCCTGGGTGAGGCGGTAGCCCCACACCGGCCGGCTCGGCAGCCGGTCGGCGGCCCATGGCGGCGGATGCTGCAGGTAGTGGCTGATCAGGCCGGTCACGAAGCAGACCGCGAAGGCGGCACCGAGCCGGCGGCCCACCGCGGTCGCCGTGCGCGGATCGTGCAAACGCCCTGCGAAGGTCGGGGGTCGGACGGCCGACAGCCGGGTTCGCAGTCGGCGGGTACGGGATTCCATGACACCCATGACACCCGCGACGAGGGGGTTTCGGGCGGCTTGAACACCTTACGAAACGCGGACGCCCTGCCCGGCGACCTGCTGGGCGAGGTCCTGTCCTGCCAGGCTGGCCCGCATGAGCCGCCCCCTCGCCGACCGCGCCACCCTCACCACCGCCGTACTGGTGTCCGCACTGACCGGCGTACTCGCGGCGACCCTCCGCAAGGACGGCTACTTCACCGACCCCATCGGCCTGACCTGGTGGTACGTGGCTTCGTGGGCGCTGTTCGCCGCCGCGGTCCTCGCCCTGCGCAAGGTTGCGGCCCGGGCCGTCATCCCGCTGGTACTCGCCGGTTCGGCCGCCGTGGCGATCACCGGGCTGGCGGCCGCGCCCCGGACGAGCACGGACTCCTTCCGTTACGCCTGGGACGGCCGTGTCCAGGCCTCCGGCACCTCCCCGTACGACCATGCCCCGGCCGACCCGGCGCTGACCGCGCTGCGCGACGCCTGGCTGTTCCCCGAGGGCCCGGCCTGCGCCGGACACCGCGACCTGGTCCCCCTCGCCCCGGGCGTGTGCACCCGTATCAACCGCCCCCGGGTGCACACCATCTATCCCCCGGCAGCCGAGGGGTACTTCCTCCTCGTGCACGTCCTCTCCCCCGCCGACGTACGCCACAAGGCACTCCAGGCGGGCGGCGCGGCGCTGTCCGTCGGGGTGACCGGTGCACTGCTGCTGGTCCTGCGCCGACGGGGCGATCCCCGCCACGCGGCGTACTGGGCCTGGTGCCCGGCCGTACCGGTCGAAGCCGTCAACAACGCGCACGTGGACGTCCTCGCCGTGCTCCTCTCGGTCGCCGCCCTCGGGGTCGTGAGCCGCAGACGGGTCGCGGGCGGGGTGCTGTTCGGCCTCGCCATCGCCGCGAAGCTCCTGCCCGCCGTGCTGCTGCCGGGGGCGCTGGCCGGCGTCCGCAGCCCGCGGCGCGCCGCCGCCGTACTGCTGCCCGCCGCGGCGGCCGTCGGCCTGTCCTACCTGCCTTACGTACTGGGTTCGCGGTCCTCCGTGTTCGGGTACCTCGGCGGATACGCCGAGGAGGAAGGCTACGAGGACGCCGGATCCCGCGGCCGCTACGCCCTGCTCCGCATCGTGCTCCCCGACGACTGGGCACTGCCCGCCGTGGCAGCCGTCCTGCTCGTCGTGATCGTCCACCTGTGGCGCCGGGGCGACCCCGAACGGCCGTGGAGCGGCGCCCTGCTGGTGACCGGGACGGCCTTCCTCCTCATGACCCCCGGGTATTCCTGGTACGCGCTGCTGCTGATCGCCCTCGTGGCGCTCGACGGCCGCTGGGAGTGGCTCGGCGTCGCCCTCGCGGGCGCCGTCGTGTACGTGGCCGGCCACTCCCTCGGCCCGGAGACCGGCACGGTCGCCTACGCCCTCGCGGGCGGCGCCGTCCTCCTTCGCTTCCCCGCCGGTATCAGGCGGGGGGCGGGAACCGGTCCCAGGCCCGGTGTTCGGCCAGGGCGGCGGTGACCGTGTCCACGACCGCCGTGCTGTCCTCTCCCAGGGCGATGCCGGGTCCGTCCGTGGCGATGCCCGCGGCTTCGAGGAGTTGCGTCGCGTCGCTCCAGCCGCCGATGGCCTTGCCGTGGCGGTAGGCCTCGGTCAGCAGGAGCAGGACGCGTGGGTCGCCGCCACCTTGCGACGCGGGCCCGGCGGCCTTGGCGTCGCGGGCGCCGTGGGCGTCGGAGCCGGGCCCGGGTGCGCCGGCGAACAGGAGGGCGTCGTACTCGACGGAGCGGGTGGCGCCGAAGGTCCGCTGCACGGTGATCGGGTCACCGTCGGGGTCGAGGGTGCCGCCGGCCGGGGCGATGACGAGGGGCAGCATGCCCGCGTCCAGGATCGCCTGCCGCGCGGTGCGTACGCCGTCCAGGTCGGCCGCGGCGTCGGCGACGATGCCGATCACCCGGCCGTCGGTCGGCCAGGTCCTGCCCAACTGCGAGAGGGCGGGGCTGGCGTCGGACGCGATGAGCGGCACGGTGGCGGCCGGTGCCGGCAGGCCGAGGCCTTCGGCCACCTTCGCGCACAGCTCGGGGTCGATGTTCGCCAGTACCTTCAGGGTGCGTTCCTTGATCGCCTGCTCGTAGCACTTGTTCAGTTCGAAGGTGTAGGCGGCGATGATGTGTTCGCGCTCCGGCGGGCTCATGCTGAGCCAGAACAGGCGCGGCTGGGTGAAGTGGTCCGAGAACGAGGCGGGCGCCTCACGGACCTTGCTCGCCTCGGGGACCGTCACGGGTGTCTCGATGAAGGCGGCCGTGTCGGATCCGGCGAGGAAGGGGCAGCCCCCGTCCAGGCTGTTGGGCCGGTACGGGGCCACGCCCGTGTGGACGGCAGTCTGGTGCATGCCGTCGCGGAGCATGTCGTTGACGGGGGCGTGCGGCCGGTTGATCGGGATCTGCCCGAAGTTCGGCCCACCGAGCCGGCTGATCTGCGTGTCGAGGTAGGAGAAGAGGCGGCCCGCGAGCAGCGGGTCGTCGGTGACGTCGATGCCCGGGACCAGGTGGCCGGGGTGGAAGGCGACCTGCTCGGTCTCGGCGAAGTAGTTCTTGGTGTTGGCGTTCAGGGTCATCAGCCCGATGGGCTGCACCGGCGCGATCTCCTCCGGCACGATCTTGGTCGGGTCGAGGAGGTCGATTCCCTCGAAAGCCTGCTCCGCGGTGTCGGGGAACACCTGGATGCCCAGTTCCCACTGCGGGAAGGCGCCCGACTCGATGGCGTCGAAGAGGTCCCGGCGGTGGAAGTCGGGGTCCATTCCGTTGATCAGCTGGGCTTCCTCCCAGACGAGGGAGTGCACGCCGAGCTTGGGCTTCCAGTGGAACTTCACGAGCACGCTCTCGCCGGCCTCGTTGACCAGCCGGAAGGTGTGGACCCCGAAGCCCTCCATCATCCTGAACGACCGCGGGATCCCGCGGTCGGACATGTTCCAGAGGGTGTGGTGAGTGGCTTCGGTGTGCAGCGACACGAAGTCCCAGAACGTGTCGTGGGCGCTCTGGGCCTGCGGGATCTCCCGGTCCGGATGCGGTTTGCCGGCGTGGATGATGTCGGGGAACTTGATCGCGTCCTGAATGAAGAACACCGGGATGTTGTTGCCCACCAGGTCGAAGGTGCCTTCGTCGGTGTAGAACTTCGTCGCGAAGCCCCGGGTGTCGCGCACCGTGTCGGCCGAACCGCGCGAGCCGAGCACGGTGGAGAACCGGACGAACACCGGAGTCTCCACGTCCTTCGCCAGGAAGGCGGCCCGGGTCACTTCGCCGGCCGTGCCGTAACCCTGGAAGATCCCGTGCGCGGCGGCGCCGCGCGCGTGCACCACCCGCTCCGGGATCCGCTCGTGGTCGAAGTGCGTGATCTTTTCCCGCAGATGGTGGTCCTGGAGCAGGACCGGCCCCCGCGCCCCGGCCTTCAGGGAATGATCGCTGTCGTACAACCGCGCCCCTTGGGCGGTGGTGAGGTACGCGCCGCTCTGCGCGACGCGGGCCTGCTCCGCCCCGGTGGCCTGACCGGTGGGGCTCACCGTCTCGGGCCCGTCCTGGTCCGGCTTCGGCGGGAGGGGTCCCGTCGGCTCGGTGGGTTCGGCCACCTCAGGCGGCAGCGGCCCCGGCTTGCCGGGCACGAGGCCGTCGCCCGTCCCTGTGGTCGCTTTGGAGTGTTCGGCGGTCATGATCTCTCCATGGGAAGGGTGGGCGGGACGTTTCAGCCATGACCCGGAGCACGCCGGGCCCAAACGGACTCCCCGGGGTTCTCACCCGGCCGCAGGGGGTCATGGCATCTGCCCGAAGCCCGTGCCCCCCGCCTGCCCCGCGCGGGCCCGCGCGGGCCCGCGGAACCGTCTCCCGGGTGAACGGGCCTTTCAGCCCGCGGCTCCCAGGGCTTCTTCGGCGGGGAGGATGCGCGCCCCCATGTTGGTCCGCATCATGCACAGGGCGGCGTCGGCCAGGTCCTGGTGGATGTGGGCCACGGCGTCCTCGGCGACCGTGACCGACAGGTGCCGGATGTGGGCGTCGAGGGCGGAGTAGAGCACGCACTGCTCCGTGACCTGCCCGCACAGGACGAGGTGGCTCACGTCGAGCGTTCCCAACAGGTACGCGAGCGGCGTCTCGTAGAAGACGGAGTGGCGCGCTTTGACGACGAAGTAGGAGCTCTCGTCCGGCCGCACCGGGGAGACCAGGTCGGCGTGCGGGCCGGCGAGCGCCGTGTCCAGGATCTCCCCGTGGTGGGAGCGCCACTTCCCGAAGTTGTCGTTGGCGTAGATCACCGGAAGATCCCGCTCCCGGGCCTGCTCCAGCAGGTGCACCACGGCGGGCAGTGCCCGCGTCACGGAGGGGAGGAGCAGGTCGGCGTCCTCGTGGTCGTACGTGTTGAGCATGTCGATGACGACAAGAGCGGTCTTCCCCATGCTCTCCAAGGTCCCAGACGCTGCACCGGGCGGCCGCTGACCGGGCCGGACGCCCGATCAGTGATACACGCGTACGGGGGTGTCGCGGGATCTGCCCCTGGCCGACGGGCACATCCAGGCCCTCGGCACCGACGCGGCCGGCCGGCGCCAGTACCTCTACCACCTCCAGGGACTTCAGGACGTGGCACGCGACCGTCCTGGCCGCCGTGGTGCGGGCCGCCCAAGCCGCTGCGAGGGCCGCGCGGGGCGGACAGCGGAGGCCTACGATGGATGAGCCGCTCCTCGGAGCCCAGGCCCGCAGAACCTCCCTTCCGAGCCGGGCAGGGCCGGGGGGCGATACGGCGCCCCGCGTTCGGCGGCTGCCGGAGAGGAGGCGGGTTGAATCGGTTCGCCCGGCTCGCCACGCGTCTGCTGGGGGCCCCGCAAGGGCTCGTGTGGCTGGACCCGTCCGGCAAGGCCGGGGGCTCGGCTCCCGACTGCTGGCCGCCCGACGCACCCGTCCCCCCATCCGTGCTGAACTGCTGTCGGCGCGTCTCGGAGGCCCGGCTGCCCCTGTTCCTGCCGCAGGCCGGGGACCGTGACGGTGACAGTGGCAGCGCCTTCGCCTTCGCCGGCGTACCACTCGTGGGCGGCTCCGGGGAGCTCTTGGGCGTCCTCGCGGTCGTGGACCACGAGCCGCGCTCCTGGAACGAGGACGACGTACGGGACCTGTCGGACCTCGCAGCCGCCTGCGGCGCCGACATGCGCTCACGCATCCCCTCCGTACCCGCCCGCCGGGCCCGCGCGGACGGGCGGGAAGGGGCGGACGCCGCCGTCGAGGGGGAAGCGGTCCGCATGCACACCCTGCTCAGCCGCGCCCAGCTGCTGCTGCGGGCGTCCGAGGACCTGGCCGACACCAGCAGCCTGCAGGATGTCCGCCAACGCGTGGGAGACCTGGTCAGCGGAGACCTCAAGCCCTCCTACATCGGTCTGGTCCTGGTCCAGCAGGGGATGCTGCACCGCATCGCCCATCCCATCGACGGAGACATGCCCTTCGAGAGGATCCCCGAGCCCTACACCCTCGACTCGGACTGGCCGAGCGCGCGGGCGGTGCGTGAGAACCGCATGATCGTGGTGGACGACCAGACCGAGATCGCAGCCGCGTACGGCCCGCAGACCGGCAACGGGTTCGCCTCCGTGGGCCTGCGCACCGCCGTCTGCCTGCCCCTGCGAGGAACGCACAGGACCCTGGGAGCGCTGGTACTGGGGTGGAGCGCCCCGTACGCCATCGGCATGGGCGAGCGAGCCGTGCTGACCACGCTCGCCGGTTACACCGCCCAGGCAGTCGAACGCGCCCTCCACCTCGACGAGCGCGTCACCGTCGCGCGGCAGCTCCAGCGCGCCATGCTCACCGACCTCCCGGCCGTACCGGGCCTGGAACTGGCTGCCCTGTACCGACCGGCCGCGCAGGACGACATGGTCGGCGGGGACTGGTACGACGCCTACCCCCTGCCCGAGGCTCCGGGCGGCGGGGCCACGGGGGCACTGGCGCTCACCGTCGGCGACCTCACCGGTCACGACATGCGGGCCGCCGCCCTCATGGGCCAGGTCCGCAGCATGCTGCGCCAAGCCGATCAGGACCACCCCGGCGAGGGCCCGCAGCATGCCCTCAGCGCCCTCGAACAGGCCATCCGGCGCCTGAAGCTCCCGGCCAGCGGCACCGGCGTACACGCCCACCTCAGCCCCGTGGGCGACGGCCACTGGCGCCTGAAGTGGAGCAACGCCGGTCACCCGCCTCCGCTCCTGGCCACCCCGGACGGCGCCGTGGAGCACCTGACGCGGCACGACGTGCTGTTGCACCACACGCTGCCGCCCGTACCCCGCACCTGCGACAGCCGTCCCGTTCCACCGGGCAGCACGCTGTTGCTGTACACCGACGGGCTCGTCGAAGAACGAGGGCGGGACATCGGGGAGAACATCGGCCGCCTCGCCGGCGGGCTCGCCGCCGCCCCGGTGAAGCTGCCTCTGAAAGCACTGCTGCAGTCGCTCCTCGACACCGTCGGCCCCCGGGAAGCGCAGGACGACACCGTCCTGTTCGCCGTGCGCGTCCCCACTCCCTGAGCCGGCCCCCGGGCAGGCCGGGATCACCCCCGCTCACCATCTGCGGGACGGCGCTGGTCCGGGCGGGCGGTCTCCTTGTGTGTCCGGTGCCGGGAACCGGGGTCCTCGGCGGCGACGGAGCGATGGTGGCGGGTGCCCGGCCCCGCAGGGGCGGTCCGCGGGCTCCGGCCAAGAGCGAAGCGAGGTATCGCGTGAGCAGCCCGATCCGCCTTTCGGAAGACTGCCTTGATGCCCTCCACCACCTGAGGGAGACGCGAGAGGTCAATACCGTGATCCTCCGCTTCGCGGATCCCCCGGGGCTGCTGACTGCGGAGGTGGAGGGCAATCTGACCCACGAGGAGCTGGTCGCGGCCCTGCCCGCGGCCGAGGCGCGTCTGGTCGTCCACGAGCTGTCCTTCGCCACCGCGGAAGGTGCGCGCAGGCACGAACACCTGCTGGTCCTGTGGATGCCGCCGGACGCCGGCGGACAGGAGGAGACCTACACGGCGGGCTACGCCTTCCTGAAGGAACACCTCGCGGAGGTTCACGTCCACCTCACGGCCAGACGGGCGGACCAGCTGGAGTACCGGAGGCTGGTCGCCCTCGCCGGCTGAGAGTTCTGCGCCCACCGCACCCCGAGGAGGGCGCGAAGCATCGCTTAACAGAAATATCGACCGGGGTGCAATGGGTGCACGCCGGTCACACCCCTTTGTTACTTCTGAGTACTCACATGGTCATGTACCGTCCGGAACCGCTTGATCCGTTTCGGCGTTCCCGACCCCCGATGAGGACTCATGATGACCTCCACTCTCGACGTCCCGGTCACCACTCCCCCAAGACGACCAACGGACGGAGGAGCGCTGGTCTCTTGAGATTCCGGATCAACCGCCCGGGCCACACTCCCGCGCCCCCGTCCCCGCAGGCCCCGGCGCCCGCCCCGGCCGCTCCTGCCGCCAGGCCGGAGGTCGTGGAGCCACCCCTGTCGGCCCGCGAGACGGACCTCATACGTGCCTCCGTGACGGTGGTCGAGCCGATGGCCGCGGAAATGACGGTCTACTTCTACGCGATCCTCTTCGCCCGCCACCCCGAAGTCCGTCCGATGTTCCCGCCCGGCATGGACGCCCAGCGCGGCCGCCTGCTGCGCGCGCTGCTGCGCATCGTGGACCTCGTCGACGACCCCGAAAACCTCGTCCGCTTCTGCGGGCACCTCGGACGCGACCACCGCAAGTTCGGCACGCTCGCCGCGCACTTCCCCGCCGTGGGCGAGTGCCTCCTCGCCTCTCTGGCCCGCTACGCCGGCCCCGCGTGGACCGCCGACATCGCCGCCGCGTGGACCAAGGCGTACGGCGTGGTCGCCGAGGTCATGATCAGCGCCGCCGAGCAGGACGAAGCGGTACGGCCCGCCGTGTGGCCCGCGACCGTGGTCCACCGCGTCTCGCGCGGGAACGGCATCGCCGAGATCACCGTACGCCCCCACATGCCCTACGCGTACGCCGCCGGACAGTACGTCAGCGTCGAGACCCCGTGGTGGCCGCGGCACTGGCGCCACTACTCCCCCGCCAACGCGCCCCGCGAGGACGGCAGCCTCACCTTCCACGTGCGCGCGGTCGCCGGCGGCTCCGTCAGCAGCGCACTGGTGCACCGGGCGGTGGTGGGCGACGTGATCCACCTGGGAGCCCCCATGGGTGACATGGTGCTGGACGCCGCCGTCTTCAACGACCTGCTCTGTGTGGCCGGCGGCACCGGCCTCGCCCCGATCCGCGCGCTCATCGAAGAGGTCGCCCGCCGCGGCGGACGCCATCAGGTGGACCTGTTCCTCGGCGCCCGCACCGGCGCCGAGCTGTACGGGGTCGAGGACATGCTCCGGATGTCCCAGCGCCACCACTGGCTGACCATCAGGGGCGCGGTCTCCCACGAGTACATCCCCGGGATCCGGGGGTCCCTCCCGGAGGTCCTGGCCGAGTACGGCCCGTGGTACCAGCACGACGTCTACCTCAGCGGCCCGGCCCCGATGGTCGTCTCCGCGAGAGAGACGCTCACGCTCGGCGGCACCTTGCCCGACCGCATCCACCACGACCCGTTCGAAACGCCCGTCCTGTCCTTTCCCTGAGCCAAGCGCTTGCCCGTCCTGCCAGGAGAACCCCCGTGACCTTGCCCCCGCCGTCCTTTGGATCAGCAGGCGAACACCGACTGCAGCAGCAACTGGGCACCGCCGAGCGCGCCGCCCGGTTCTACGACCAGCAGGTGCGCCCCTGCCTCACACCCGAGATGCGGGACTTCATAGGCCGCCAGGCGATGGTCTTCCTCGCCACCGCCGACTCCCACGGCGCGTGTGACTCCAGTTTCCGGGCGGGGCCGCCGGGCTTCGTCCACGTGATCGACGACCACACGCTGGCCTATCCCGAGTTCCGCGGGAACGGTGTGCTCGCCAGCGCCGGGAACATGACGGAGAACCCCCATCTCGGCATGCTGTTCGTGGACTTCACCCACCACCACGTGGGCCTCCACGTCAACGGTGTGGCCCGCCTCTACACCGACACGGGCCTGCGCTCCCTCCATCCCGGGCTGCCGACCGACCTCGCGCCCGGACGCAGCCCCGAAATGTGGGTCCAGCTGAGCGTCGACGAGGCCTACATCCACTGCTCCAAGTACATACCGCACCTGGAACCGGCCCCCCGTCCCGGCAGCCATGACGCCGCGCGCCCCAAGGACTCGAGCTATTTCACCGGTCTCCCGGCCGCGCGCCCGACGGTTCCGGCGCCGAGCGCTCCTCCCCGCTGAGGGCCCGGCGGACCGGGTCGCAGAGGCCAGGCATGCCCTTGCGGGCTGCCCGGCCTCTTCGTACGCGTAGCTGTCTCCGGGCGGGGCGGGCCGTTATTCGAGCAGCTCCGCGTACGAGCCCATGGCCAGGGCGATGTCCGCCTGGGCCCAGAACCGGTGGTACGTGAAGACGGGCGCGGCGCCGCCCGCGAGGTAGGCCTCGATCTTCGGCCAGGCCGGGTCGTCCTGGTAGAAGGTGCGGATCGAGGCGAAGGTGGACGAGGAGTTCACCGTGTCGCCGTTCGGCATGGTGCCGGTCCATGAGCCGGGGACGTACACCGGGTTGTCGAAGCGGTTGTAGTCGGTCCGGGTCTCCGGGACGGCGATGCCCAGCGGGTCCTGGTGGTGGGCCCACATGCCGTCGAGCAGGGCCTTGGCGACCCGCTTGGCCTCGGCGTTCCCGGACTTCGCCGCGTAGTACGTCAAGGTCTTGGCGTAGGCGGCGGCCACGCCCACGTCGTCGGTGTAGTCGGCGACGGTGACGTGCAGGCCCGCGTTGGCGCCGGGGGCGGACGCGTTCCAGGTGTCGGGGGCGCCCGACCACTGGAGGGTGGAGGGGATGCGGTAGGTGCCGTCGGGGTTGACGGTGGTCTTCGACAGGGCCCAGCCGACCCACTTGTCGAGCACGGTCTTGGCTGCCGCGTCGCCCGTCTGGCGGTAGTACTCGGCGACCCGCTCCATCGACCAGGCCTGGAAGCCGAACCACTGGTTGGACGCCGGGTCGTGGTAGACGGGCTGCTCGTCGTAGAAGAGACCGTGGAAGGTGGGGGTCCCGGCCGGGGGCTGTGCGTACCGCCCCTGCCAGCTGTTGGTGGCGCCACCCGCGATGGCGCCCTCGTCGGACTGGAGCCAGCGGTAGAACTCCAGCTGCCGGTCCAGGCTGGTCGCCCAGTCCGCCGCGCCGGTCGACGACTTGGGCTTCAGCGGGGCGTACTCGCTGAGCGCGTAGGCGGCGAGCGGGTTCTGGTAGCCGCTGTGGGTGTGGCTGGAGCCGATCCGCCAGGACCAGCCGGCCGAGGTGTCGGCGGCGCCGCCCCAGGCGTAGTACCAGGACATCAGGTAGTGCGCGCTGTCCTTGCCGGTGCCGGCGGGGCAGACGGTCGGGCCGACGCAGTTCCCGGCCTTCTTGAAGTACTTGTCGAACATGGAGTACCGCAGGTAGTCGCCCATTTTGGCCGCCTTGGAGACGGTAGCGGTGACCTGGGCTGCCTTGCCCTGTTCCTTGGCCCAGATGTCGGCCCAGTAGGCGGCCTGGACGGCGCGCGCGTCGGCGTCCGGGGCATCGGTGAACTTCCACTGCTTGGCGTAGGAGGAATCCCCGGTGAAGAGGTCGAGGTAGCCGTTCTTGCCGCCGAAGGTGAAGTTGTCGCAGGTGGGGTGCGGAACGGTCTCCCAGACCGACTCCTGGGGCCCGCGCTGGAAGGTGTTGATGTACGAGGGACCGGTCGCGGTCGGTCCGGCGGAGCACTTTCCGGGCTCGTTGCCGTAGCCGTAGACGTTGTCGACGTCCTGGAGCCAGTGCATGCCGTAGATGTCGTCGGTGCCGTACGCGCTCTTCAGCTCCCCGGCGATCGGGTCCGCGCCGGCGGCGACTCCCCCGTCGAGCTTGGCCGGGTACTGCGAGGGAAGGTCGTGCTCGGGTGCGTAGGTGGCGGGCTTGGAGGCGTTGTACGAGCCGGTCGTCGGCTGGTCGGCATGGGTGGGGATCATGAACTTCTCCATGGTCTCCCACGCACCGTTGAACTTGGTCCAGTCCCCGGTGATCTTCCCGTACATCGCCTGCAGCCAGATCAGGTAGCTGTACGCCTCCGAGGTCGTCTCGTGCCCCTGGTCCGGGGCCTCGACGATCAGCGTCTCGACGGAGTGGTACGGGATGCCCTCGGGCGAGAAGTAGCCGTTGGCCGGATTGGTGATCTTCCCGTGGAGGTCGAGGAAGCGGGCGTCGTACGTCGAATCGGCGGCCAGCTCCGCGACCGTGACCTCGGCCTTCGCATGGCCGGGGGCCGTCGCGGTGAAGACGGCGGAGCCGCTGCCGGTGCTCCCCGCGGCGACCGTCACCTTCTGGGCGGTGTTCCAGTTCGCCGGGGTGAAGGTGAGCGTGGCGGGTGTCGCGGTGAGGTCGGTGTTTCCCGAGGTGCGGTCGACGCCCACCGTGACGTTCGCGGTCGGCTGGGCGGAGAGCTTGAGATCGAAGGTGGCCCTCTCGCCCCGGCGTACGGAGAGCTGCGCGGGCGTGGCGACGAGCGCGGGGCCGGCGGCGACGGTGATGCCGACGGGGGCGGACTCGGCGGAGGCGCCCAGGCTGTCGTAGGCCTTGGCATAGAGGGAGTGGGCACCGGCGGCGAGGCCGGTGGCGCCGAGGGTGAAGGGCGCCGTGGTGTCAGTGCCCAAGAGGGTGGTGCCGCTGTAGAACTCGACCTTCCCGACGGTGGCCCCGTCGGCCGCCGCGGCGGTGGCGGCGAGCGGGACGGGGGCCCCGGCCGGGTAGACGGCGCCCGCGGTGGGGCTGGTCAGGACGGCGACCGGGGGCTGATGGGCTCCGGTGCACGAGGTGCCGTTGACCGCGAAGGAGGTGGGGGCGGCGTTGGTCCCGCTGTAGGCGAACTGGGCGCCGGCGGTGACGGCCGCGCCGGGGGCGACGGTCTTGTTCCAGGCCGCGGCCGTGACGCTGACGCTCTTGCCGGACTGGGACCAGGCGCCGTTCCAGCCGTTGGTGAGCTGCTGGTTGCCCTTGTAGTCGTAGGTGAGGTTCCAGCCGTCGAGCGGGGTGGCGGAGCGGTTGGTGAGGGTGAGCTCGGCGGTGAAGCCCGACCCCCAGTCGTTGGTCTTGTAGTCGACGCTGCACTGCACCGCCGCGGCCGCGGCGGTGGTGGCGCCGACGGCCGTGAGGCCCAGGGGGAGGGAAAGCGCCGCGGCCGACGCGGTCAGCAGCCGGCGCCGTCCGCGCCGTCTGAGTGAGGGGTGTGCTGGCATGCCGGTGGTTCTCCTCGCGGCTCGGGGAGGTGGGGGGCGTGCGAAGAGCATGAGCACAAGCTGTGAACCAGTGGGAGCGCTCCCACTGTGCAGACGGGACGCAACGGCGTCAAGACGCGCGAAGAGTCGAAGACATTCCGGGGAGAAATTTGGCCAACTCCTCTTTTGCTTGGCGTCAGTTGCCGCTACGGTCTGGCCCCAACCAGTGGGAGCGATTCCGTCAGTCGGCGCGCCGTCAGAGCGCGCCCTCGCTGCAAGGAGTCGCTCATGCGACACCCCCCACGCCTGTCCGCGCTGCTCACAGGGGCAGCGCTGGCGATGGCGAGCTGTGCGTTCGCTGTCATGGGTACGGCCTCAGGAGCCGCGGCCGCACCCTTGTGCACGGTGAAGTACTCGGTCGTCGGCCAGTGGGCCGGCGGATTCCAGGGCGCGGTCACCGTCACCAACAACAGTTCCGCGCTGAACGGCTGGAGCCTCGGCTTCGGCTTCCCGGCAGGTCAGACCGTCAGTCAGGGCTGGGGCGCCAAGTGGTCCCAGACCGGGCCGGCCGTCACGGCCGTGAACGAGGACTGGAACGCCGCGCTCCCCGCCGGCGCGAGCGTCACGACCGGCTTCATCGCCTCGTGGTCGGGCGCCAACACGGCGCCCGGTGCGTTCACGCTCAACGGAACGCCCTGCACCACCGGCCCGGGACCGGGACCGGATCCGACACCCACACCCACACCCACACCGACGCCCACCGACCCGACCGATCCCCCCGGCCCCGTCTCCGGGGCGCCCGAACTGAGCGTCACCGGCAACCGCCTCACCGACCAGAACGGCGCCACCCGCCGCCTCCTCGGCGTCAACCGCTCCGGGGGCGAGTTCATGTGCGTGCAGGGCCACGGCATCTTCGACGGTCCCGTTGACGAAGCCTCGGTGCGCGCCATCGCCGACTGGAAGGCCAACACCGTCCGCATCCCCCTCAACGAGGAGTGCTGGCTCGGCCTCGACAACATCAAGCCCGAGTACCGGGGCACGAACTACATCGACGCCGTCAAGGGCCTGGTCGGCCGGGTCCTCGCCCAGGGCATGACCCCGGTCGTCGAACTGCACTGGACGTACGGCCAGTACACCGGCAATTCCTCGGGCTGCGCCGACGTCCACGCCTCCTGCCAGAAGCCGATGCCGGACGCCCGGTACGCCCCGGCGTTCTGGACCTCGGTGGCGGACACCTTCAAGAGCGACCGGCGAGTCGCCTTCGACCTGTTCAACGAGCCCTATCCGGACCGGGCAACCCCCACCACCGCGCAGGCATGGACCTGCTGGCGCGACGGCGGCACCTGCCCGGGCATCGGCTACGAGGTCGCCGGCATGCAGGACCTGGTGGACGCCGTCCGGGCGACCGGGGCCCGCAACCTCGTCCTCGTCCCCGGCATCGCGTACTCCAACGACCTGAGCCAGTGGCTCGACCACTCCCCCACCGATCCGACGGGCAATCTGGCCGCGGCCTGGCACGTCTACAACTTCAACACCTGTTCCGACGAGGCCTGTTGGAACTCGACCCTCGCCCCGGTCGCCGCCCGGGTCCCCGTGGTGGCGGGCGAGATCGGCGAGAACACCTGCGGACACGCGTTCATCGACCGCGTCATGGCGTGGTTCGACGCCCGCGCCCTCTCCTATCTCGGCTGGACCTGGAACACCTGGAACTGCAACTCCGGGCCGGCCCTGATCACCTCCTACGACGGCACCCCCACCTCATTCGGCACCGGGCTGCGCGACCGCCTGCGCGCCCTGAACTGAAAGGCACCCACGAAATGAGCCGCACGATCCCCCGCACCGCCCTGCTGGCGGCCCTCAGTCTCGTCACGGCCGCCGGCGCCACCGCCACCGTGTTCGGTACCACCGCCGCCGGCGCCGCCACCGCCGGCTGCAAGGTCGAGTACCAGATCACGAACCAGTGGAACACCGGGTTCGGTGCCAACGTGATCGTCACCAACACCGGTGACCCGGTCGCCTCCTGGAACCTCGAGTGGTCCTACGCGAACGGCCAGCAGGTCACCCAGGGCTGGAACGCCGCCATCACCCAATCCGGCACGGCCGTGACCGCCAAGAGCCTCTCCTACAACGGGAACCTGGCCACGGGCGGTTCGACCTCCTTCGGCTTCAACGGGTCGCACACCGGCACGAACGCCGTGCCCGCGACGTTCAAGCTCAACGGCGTCACCTGCAACGGCGCCACCGTGCCGACGGAGCCGCCGACCACACCCCCGACCACACCACCCACGACCCCGCCGCCCTCCGGCAGCAAGGTCGACAACCCGTACGCCGGCGCCAAGGTGTACGTGAACCCGGAGTGGTCCGCCAAGGCCGCCGCCGAGCCGGGCGGCACGAAGGTGTCGAACCAGCCCACCGGCGTCTGGCTGGACCGCACCGCCGCCATCCAGGGCGTCAACGGCGGGATGGGCCTGCGGGCCCACCTCGACGCGGCCCTGGCACAGAAGGGCAGCGGCGAGCTCGTCGTGCAGCTGGTGATCTACAACCTGCCGGGACGGGACTGCTCCGCGCTCGCCTCCAACGGCGAGCTGGGCCCCACGGAGATCGACAAGTACAAGACGCAGTACATCGACCCCATCGCCGCGATCCTCGCCGACTCCAAGTACGCGGGGCTGCGGATCGTCACCACGGTCGAGATCGACTCGCTGCCGAACCTGGTCACCAACGTCTCCGGGCGCCCGACGGCCACCGCCAACTGCGACGTGATGAAGAACAACGGCAACTACATCAAGGGGGTCGGGTACGCACTGAACAAGCTGGGCTCGATCGCCAACGTCTACAACTACGTGGACGCCGGCCACCACGGCTGGCTCGGCTGGGACGACAACTTCGGCGCCTCCGCGGACATCTTCAAGCAGGCGGCCACCGCCGAGGGTTCCACGCTCGCCAACGTGCACGGCTTCATCGTGAACACGGCCAACTACAGTGCGCTGAAGGAAGACCACTTCAAGATCGAGGACTCCGTCAACGGCACGTCCGTACGCCAGTCGAAGTGGGTCGACTGGAACCGGTACACCGACGAGCTCTCGTACGCCCAAGCCATGCGGACCAAGCTCATCTCCCTGGGCTTCGACCCGAAACTCGGCATGCTGATCGACACCTCCCGCAACGGCTGGGGCGGCACGGCAAGGCCGACCGGACCCGGCGCGCTGACCAGCGTCGACACGTACGTCAACGGCGGCCGCTACGACCGGCGCATCCACCTCGGCAACTGGTGCAACCAGTCGGGCGCCGGGCTCGGCGAGAGGCCGCAGGCCGCACCGGCCCCGGGCATCGACGCGTACGTGTGGATCAAGCCGCCGGGGGAGTCGGACGGGGCGAGCAAGGAGATCCCGAACGACGAGGGCAAGGGCTTCGACCGGATGTGCGACCCGACGTACACGGGCAACGTCCGCAACGGCAACAGCATGTCGGGCTCGCTCCCGAACGCGCCGCTCGCGGGCCAGTGGTTCTCGGCCCAGTTCCAGGAGCTCCTGAAGAACGCCTACCCGGCACTGTGACGCACCGCCGCGGGTGACAAGCCCGGAGCCGTACGGAACCACTCGATTCCGTACGGCTCCGGGCCGCGCCGCGCTCAGGAGGAGGACCCGGAGGGACCGGAACCGCCCTCAGGAGGAATCCCGCACGATCAGCTCCGTCGGAAGGACCCGGCGCGGCTCCTCCCCCGGCCCCGCCGCGGAACCGGCCCAGGAGGGCTCCGCCGCCTTCTCCGCCTTCCCCGTCTTCTCCGTCTTTTCCGTCTTTTCCGTCTTTTCCGCGATCTTCTGGAGCAGCAGCCGGGTCATCGTGCGGCCCATCTCCTCGATCGGCTGACGCACACTCGTCAGGGGCGGATCCATCAGACGGGCCACCGCCGAGTCGTCGACGCCGACGAGGGCCACGTCCTCGGGGACCCGCCGCCCGGCCTCGCGCAGCACACCGCGCGCGCCGGCCGCCATCACGTCGGAGGCGGCGAAGACCGCGTCCAGACCGGGGCTGCGCTCCAGGAGCTCGCGCATCGCCAGCCTGCCGCCGTCCTCGGTGAAGTCCCCGTGCGCCACGAGCGACTCGTCGGGCACGAGCCCGGCCTCGGCGAGGCCCGCGCGGTAGCCGCCCAGCCGCGCGCGGGCCACGTACATGTCGAGCGGCCCGCTGATGGTCGCGATCCTGCTCCGGCCGCGTCCCACGAGGTGGGCGACGGCCGCCCGTCCCGCGCCGATGTTGTCGGAGTCCACGTAGGCGACGGGTTCCGCCTCGGAGCGGCGCCCGTTCATGACGACCGGCAGCCCCAGCTCCCGGATCCGGTCGGGCAGCGGATCGTCTCCGTGGACGGATGCCAGCAGCACCCCGTCGACCCGCTGGGTGGCCAGGTACTGTTCGAACCGCGCCCGCTCCGGCTCGGTCCGCACCAGGGTGAGCAGCAGCTGCTTGTCGGCTTCCGCGAGCTCGGCGCTCACTCCGCGGATGAGGTCGAGGAAGTACGGTTCCGCGAACAGCCGGGCCTCGGTCTCCGGGATGACGAGGGCCACCGCGTCGGTGCGGCTGCCGGCCAGCGCCCTGGCCGCCTGATTGGGTACGTACCCGAGCTCGGCGACGGCGCGGGCGACGGCGTCCCTGGCCTGCTCGCTCACCCGTGGCGAGCCGTTGATCACCCGGGAGACCGTACCCCGGCCGACGCCGGCCAGGGCCGCGACTTCTTCCAGGGTGGGCCTGCCGTTGTGCCGTCCGCTCACGCCTCTCGAACTCCCCTCGCTGATCAGGCAGGACAGTGGACCGCTCCCCGTCCCAGCGGAACAACGTTACGCCGACCGGAGGTGTGGGAGCGCTCCCACACTACCTGCGACCGTCCGCCGACGCCATGGCCGCGTTCAGAACCTGACGCGACCCCCCGGAAAGCGGGGGCGCGACATCCGCCGAACACCTTCCCGTAATGAATCGGCGTTCATCTCTTGACACTTGCACCCGCCAGGCAGCAACCTTCCGGCAACGACGTGGGAGCGCTCCCATGCAGCCCTGGCGCACAACGAGCACCACCTTGGACGAGGAGAGTGGAATGCGCACTTCCAGCAGCAGACGCGGACGCCGTACCGCGATCGCCGCAGTCGCCGTCGTCGCGACCGGCACGGCCTTGCTCACCGGCTGCGGCGGTGACGGTGACGACGGTGCGGCCGGCGGCGAGAAGATCACGCTGCGGATCGGGACCTTCGGTTCCTTCGGTTACGACGACGCGACCGGGGCCAAGCTCTACGCCGAGTACACGAAGGCCCACCCGAACATCAAGATCGAAGAGTCGAACGTGGCCGACGGCCAGAAGTACTGGGACACGCTCAAGCTGCGCCTCTCCCGCGACAGCGGCCTCGCGGACATCCAGGCCCTGGAAGTCGGCTACGTCGCGGAGGCGACCGGGCCCGCCATGGCGGGCAAGTGGGTCGACCTCGGCAAGACGGGCGGTGCGGACCTCGGCGCCTTCCTCGACTGGAAGGTCAAGCAGGCCACCACGGGCGACGGCAAGGTCATCGGCCTCGGCACGGACATCGGCCCGATGGCCATCTGCTACAACAAGGACCTGTTCGCCAAGGCCGGCCTGCCGACCGATCGCACCGAGGTCGCCAAGCTCTGGACGGGCGACTGGGCGAAGTTCATACAGGTCGGCGAGACCTACAAGAAGAACGCCCCGGCCGGGACCGCCTTCCACGACTCCGCGAGCGGCCTGTTCAACGCCGTGGTCTCCAGCGAGCCGGTGCAGTACGCCAACGCCAAGGGCGAGCTGGACTACGAGAACAGCCCCGGCGTGAAGAAGGCCTGGGACACCGCCGTGACGGCGGCCAAGGGCGAACTGACGGCGAAGCTGCGCCAGTTCGACGAGAAGGGCACCTGGAACGCGGCCTTCAAGAACTCGACGTTCGCCACGGTCGCCTGCCCGAGCTGGATGACGGGCATCATCAAGGACCAGGCGGGCGCCGAGAACCAGGGCAAATGGGACATCGCCGCGCCCCCCGTGGCCGGGAACTGGGGCGGTGCGTTCCTCACCGTGCCGAAGTCCGGCAAGCACACCAAGGAGGCCGCCGAGCTCGCGGCCTGGCTGACCGCACCGGCGCAGCACGCCAAGGTCTTCGGCGTGAACGGCAACATCCCGTCCTCCAAGGACACGCTCACCTCTCCGGCGGTCCAGGACGCCAAGCTGCCGTTCTTCGGTGACACCCCGGTCGGCAGGATCTACTCGCAGGCCGCGGCCGGCATCACGCCCGCCCCGATCAGCCGCTGGGACGGCCAGGTGAAGACCTTCCTCACCGACAACGGCATCCTCGACATCGAGCAGCGCGGCACCGACCCGGCGAAGGCCTGGGAGAACGTCAAGAAGCTGGTCGACGACAAGATCGACCAGTAGCGGGGATCGCGCGCGGCCCGACGCCTGCGGGCGGCGGGCCGCGACCGTCCGCACCACCGCACGCACCGACCTGGAAGGACGCCCCCGTGGCCACCTCCGTACGGGCGACGAGTGGCGGCCCCCCGCCGCCCGCCGCACCTCCCTCCGCCTCCGGCTCCGGCTCCGCCCCCGGCTCCCGCAAGCACCCTGCCGGGCGCGGCGGCGGCTGGCGCAGCGCGCTCCACCGCCTGGACATGAAGGCGATCCCGTACGTCTTCATCGCCCCCTTCTTCCTCACCTTCGCGGCCTTCGGCCTCTTCCCGCTGATCTACACGGGCTGGCTCTCGCTCCACCGGGTCGAGCTCGGCGGCAGCGCGCAGTGGAAGGGGCTGGAGAACTACAGCTCCCTGGCGACCAGCGAGTTCTTCTGGAACGCCCTCGCCAACACTTTCACCATCGGTGTGCTCTCGACCGTTCCCCAACTGCTGATGGCCCTCGGTCTGGCACACCTGCTCAACTACAAGCTCCGCGGCCGGGGGTTCTTCCGGGTCGCGGTCCTCGCCCCGTACGCCACCTCGATCGCGGCGGCGACGCTCGTCTTCGCCCAACTGTTCAACACCGACTACGGCCTGATCAACACGGCGCTGGGCTGGCTCGGCTTCGAGCCGGTCGCCTGGGAGTCCTCCAAATGGCCCGCGCAGATCGCGATCTCGACCATCGTGACGTGGCGCTGGACGGGTTACAACGCACTCATCTACCTGGCAGCGATGCAGGCCGTGCCGCCGGACCTGTACGAGGCTGCTGCGCTGGACGGGGCTTCGCGCTGGCGCCAGTTCCGCAGCGTCACCATCCCCTCCATCCGCCCGACGATCCTCTTCACGGTCATCGTCTCCACCATCGGTGCCACCCAGCTCTTCGGCGAGCCGATGCTCTTCGGCGGCAGCGTCGGCATCAGCGGCGGCAGCGGGAACCAGTTCCAGACGCTCAGCCTGCTCATGTACGAGAAGGGGTGGGTCACCGGCGCGCTGGGCCAGGCCTCCGCCATCGCCTGGGTGATGCTGCTGCTCCTGTTGCTCATCGGCGGCATCCAGACGTTGATCTCCCGCTCGAACCGCAAGCGCAAGAAGCCGGGGAGCTGACCTGATGGCCCGCACACTCGACACGACCACCGCTACGGCGCCGCGCGCCGCCAGGCGGCTTCGCCAGTCGGCAGGCCGTCAGCACCACGCGGGGCCGCTGACCTACGCGTCGCTGGGCCTGGCCGCGCTGGTCTCCCTCTTCCCGCTGTACTGGAACCTCGTCGCCGCCTCCCACTCGGGCGAGCGCGTGGTCGAGGCCCCGGCCCCGCTGCTGCCCGGACCCCGGCTCTTCGACAACCTCTCCTTCGCCTGGAACCAGGTCGACATGGGGGAGGCGCTGGTCAACACCACGATCGTGGCGGGGCTGGTGTCCCTGTCCACCGTGCTGTTCTCCACCCTGGCGGGCTTCGCCTTCGCCAAACTGCCCTTCAAGGGGCGGGGCGCCATGCTGGCGCTGGTGGTGGCGACCATGACGATCCCGCCGCAGCTCAGCGTGATCCCGCTCTACCAGATCATCACCGACCTCGACTGGGTCGACCAGCTCCAGTCGGTCGTCCTGCCCTCGCTGGTCGCGGCCTTCGGCGTGTTCTTCATGCGCCAGTTCCTCATCGAGGCACTGCCGGTGGAGCTGGTGGAGGCGGCCCGGATGGACGGCGCGCACAGCCTGCGCATCATCTGGCACGTGGTGTTCCCGGTGGCGCGGCCCGCGATGGCGGTCCTCGGGATGCTCGTCTTCGTCCAGGCCTGGAACGACTTCTTCTGGCCGTTCATCGCCCTGACCCCCGACGGGAACCCGACGCTCCAGGTCGCCCTGGCCGGGCTCGGCGCGGGCAATCACACCGTCGACCAGGCCGTGGTGCTGACCGGCGCGCTCATCTCCACGCTGCCGCTGCTGCTGGTCTTCGCCGTGCTCGGCAAGCACATCGTCGGCGGCATCACGGCCGGCGCCGTCAAGAACTGACCTGCTCGTCCCCCTTTCTCCCCCCTCCCCTCCCCCCTGTCCGCACCACATCCGTACTTCGCGTTGGGAGCGCTCTCCTATGACCGCGTCCGAGACCCGGCCGCTCACCGCCGTCCGCTCTTTCCCGTCCGACTTCCTGTGGGGCACGGCCACCGCCGCGTACCAGATCGAGGGAGCCGCCCGTGAGGGCGGCCGGACCCCGTCCATCTGGGACACCTTCTCGCACACCCCGGGCAAGGTCTTCGAAGGCCATACCGGTGATGTGGCGGTGGACCACTACCACCGGTTCCGCGACGACGTCCGGATGATGTCCGAACTCGGCCTGGGCGCCTACCGGTTCTCCGTCTCCTGGTCCCGCGTCCAGCCGACCGGCCGGGGCCCGGCCGTCCAGCAGGGGCTGGACTTCTACCGCCGGCTCGTCGACGAGCTGCTGGCCGCCGGCATCGAGCCGGCCCTCACCCTCTACCACTGGGACCTGCCACAGGAGCTGGAGGACGCGGGCGGCTGGCCGGAGCGCTCGACCGCCGAGCGGTTCGCCGAGTATGCGGGACTCGTCGCGGATGCCCTGGGAGACCGGGTGAAGCGCTGGATCACGCTCAACGAGCCCTGGTGCAGTGCGTTCCTCGGCTACGGCTCCGGGGTCCACGCGCCGGGCCGCACCGACCCGGTGGCCGCCCTGCGCGGGGCCCATCACCTCAACCTCGGACACGGCCTGGCCGTCCAGGCCTTGCGGGCCGCGCTGCCCGGGGGCGGCCAGCTCGCGGTCTCGCTCAACCTCCACGAGGTCCGCCCGTTGACGCCCTCGCCCGAGGACCGGGAGGCGGCCCGCCGCATCGATGCCGTCGGCAACCGGGTCTGGCTCGGTCCGATGCTGGAGGGCGCCTACCCGAAGGACCTGTTCGCGGACACCGCCCATCTGACGGACTGGTCCTTCGTCCGGGACGGCGACACCGCGACGAGCCACCAGCCCTTGGACCTGCTCGCCCTCAACTACTACACCCCGACCGTCGTCTCGCACGTCGCGAAGGGCGAGCAGAAGCCGCAGGACGACGGCCACGGCAACAGCGAGCACTCGCCCTGGCCCGGGGCGGACGACGTCGCCTTCCACCGGGCGCCGGGCGAACGCACGGCGATGGGCTGGCCGGTCGACCCGGGCGCCCTGTACGACCTGCTGACCCGCACCGCCGCCCGCTATCCCGGCCTGCCGCTCGTCATCAGCGAGAACGGGGCCGCGTACGAGGACGAGATCGGCCCGGACGGCACGGTCCACGACCCGGAGCGCGCCGCCTACGTGCACGCGCACCTCGACGCGGTGCACCGGGCGATCGCGGCCGGGGTGGACGTACGCGGCTACTTCCTCTGGTCGCTGCTCGACAACTTCGAGTGGGCGTACGGGTACGCCAAGCGGTTCGGTGCGATCCACGTCGACTACGACACCCTGGAGCGCACGCCCAAGTCGAGCGCGCACTGGTACGCGCGCGTGGCGCGCACGGGTGAGCTGCACGCTCCCGGCGACGGGTAGCCGGCCACGCCGGTCCGCGGCGGGCTCCTCTCCCACCGTGCGGGCGAGGAGCGTCCGCTTGGCCGAGCCCTGATGGCCGGAGCGACCGACCGGTGGTTCAGTGAGGGTCATGCCATTCGACCACTACGGCGTTCTGGTCGGAACGCTGACGCAGCACTTCCGGGACACGCCCGACATGCAGGGGGCGTGGTTCCACGTCAACCTCAGGGTCGATGCTCCCGACGGGCGGTACAGGTGCGCCGTCGACGTCGACAGCCATGATTCCGACACCGGGGTGCAGTGGAAGGTCTTCACCGTGGACGCCTCCGCGCTCGGCCCGGTGGCCGCACTGGCGCCGGGGTACCACGACCTCGCGCGCACGGCCGGGTCCGGCGCCCTCGACTACATTCGCCATCCGGCCCTGCTCGGCCGCCCGGCCCTTCCCGCGTGGCCGCTGCCCCGTTGGCTGCAGGAGCTCCTCGAGCGGTGGCTGAGGTCCTCCCGGCCCTGGCAGACGGGTTCCAATCTCGACGCGGCCCTCGCCCTCGAGACGATCCTTGACGTCGGACGGCCGATCCTGGTGTTCGGCGAACCGTTCGATGCCGGCCTGGGCGTGCACAACGTCCACCAGAACCAGGGCGACCCGTACGGCAGTCCGTGGTGGGACGAGAACGGCACCTGGCAGGACGGCGCGACGCTGACCCGCCGCCCCGACGGCCGCTACGACGTGTTCCTGAGCAAGTTCTCCTCCCAGAAGGAGCACACGGACGCCGCCGGGCATCCCGTCTGACGGCAGCCGCGGCCGGCCGGGGGCCTACGGTCATTCGACGCCCAGCAGACGCCGCCGGTCGTCCGGGCGGGATGCGAAGTCCGCGCAGGTGGCCCGGTGGACGATGCGGCCCTTCCGCATGACCGCCACGTCCCGGGCCACGGAGAAGGCGAGGCCGAGGTTCTGCTCGACGAGGACCACCGACATGCCCTGCGCGCTCACCTCCCGGATGACCTCGCCCACCTGCGCGACGATCGCGGGCGCGAGGCCGTCGGACGGCTCGTCGAGGAGCAGCAGCCGCGGATTGCCCAGCAGGGCCCGGGCGATGGCGAGCATCTGCTGTTCCCCACCGGAGAGTTGGTCGCCGCGGTGGCCGAGCCGCTCCCCCAGCCGTGGCAGCAGGTCGAGGATCCGGGCCCGGGTCCACGGTCCCGGGGAGGCGCGGCGGGGGGCGGCGATCGCCAGGTGCTCCGCGACGGTCAGCGGCGCGAAGACCCGCCGCCCTTGCGGGACCACGCCGACCCCGGCCCGCGCGATCACGTCGACGCGGGCTCCGGCGAGTTCCCGGCCGTCGATGCTCACGCTGCCCTCGTAGGGCCGGACGAATCCCATGACGGTCGAGACGAGGGTGGTCTTGCCGACTCCGTTGCGGCCGAGTACGGCGACGATCCCGCCGGCTTCGAGGTCGAGGTCGACGCCGCCGAGAACGGTTCCCCCGGCGTAGCCGGAGCGCAGGCCGCGTACGCGGAAGAAGGGTGTCACGAGGAGACCTCCATGGTCCCGAGGTAGGCGCTCTGGACCTCGGCGGACGCCCGCACCTCGGCCGGGGAGCCCGTCTTGAGGTGTCTGCCGAGGTGCATGACCGTCACCGTGTCGGCGAGCTCGAAGACCATGTCGAGGTCGTGTTCGATCAGCAGTACGGTCACTTCGGCGGGCAGCGCGGCGACCAGTTCGGTGAGCCGCGCCGTCTCCGCAGGCGACATGCCGGCGGCGGGCTCGTCCAGCAACAGCAGCCGGGGTTCGGTGGCCAGGGCGACGGCCACCTCCAACTGCCGCCGTTCGCCGTGCGAGAGCTCGGCCGCGCAGGCCCCGTACCGGTCGGGCAGTCCCACCCGCTCCAGCAGTGTGCGCGCCCGTGCGGTCGCCGCTGTCCGGGTGCTCACCCGCCGCAGGCCTCCGAGTCCGGTACCGGTCCGGCGCAACACGGCGAGCAGGACGTTCTCCAGTACGGTTTCGCGCAGGAAGAGGCTGGAGTGCTGGAACGTCGCGGCGACGCCGAGCGCGACGCGGCGGTCCACGGTCAGCCGGGTCACGTCCCGCCCCTCGACGAGGACGGAGCCGGAAGTGGCCGCCAGGGTTCCGGAGATCAGGCCGAACAGGGTCGACTTGCCGGCGCCGTTCGGCCCGATGATCGCGTGCCGTGCACCCGCCCGTACGGTGAGGCTGAGCTCGTCCACCGCCGTGAAGGATCCGAAGTGCCGTGACACCTGGCGCAGTTCGAGTGGATCACGATCTGTCATGCCGTCCCCTTCCGGGTCAGCCTGGGCGGGAGTCGTACGCCGGCCAGCCCGCGCGGCAGCGCGTAGACGGCGGCGACGAAGAACAGTCCGAGCAGCAAGGGGCCTCGTCCGGCGACGACTTCGAGGTTTCCGAGGTAGTCGCGGGTGAGCCAGACGAGCGCGGCGCCCGCGCAAGCTCCCCCCGTGGATCCGGAGCCGCCGATGACGACGGCCAGCAGGGCCAGGGCCGCGATCTCGAAGCCCGCGTCGCCGGGCGAGACGAACCGCTGCACCGACACCCACAGGCCACCGGCAACGCCCGCCAGGGCGCCGGCGCCGCAGTAGGCGGTCAGGGCGTAGCGCCGGGTCGGGTATCCGATCGCGCTCATGCGGCTCTCGTTGTCGCGGATCCCGCGCAGGGCCAGGGCGAAGGAGGTCGCGCCCAGGTGGGAGACCGCCGTGAAGAGCAGCAGGAAGACGGCCAGGACGTAGAGGTGGACCAGCCCGTCGGCCTCCAGCGCGGCTGCGCCGGGCAACGGCACGACGGGCGGGATGCCGGACATCCCGTCGGTGCCGTTCGTCAGTGGCTTCCAGTTGACGGCGGCGCTGTACGTGATCTCGCCGATGGCCAGTGTCAGCATCAGGAACACCACCCCTCGGGCCCGTACGGCCAGCCATCCGGTCACGGCGGCCACCAGCGCGGAAACACCTGCGGCGACGAGGAGTTGGAGTGGCCCGATCTCGGTGAGGCGCTTCCCGACGATCGCCGCCGTGTAGGCGCCGACGCCGAAGTACGCCGACTGCCCCAGCGTCGGCAGCCCGGTCAGGCCGGTGAGGAGGTTCACGCTCATGGCGAGCAGGGCGAAGACCAGGATCCGCGACAGGGTGCCGATGGCGTACGGCCCGAGGACGAAGGGGGCCGCCGCCAGCCCGGCGACCACGGCGCTCCCCGACAGCCTCCGCGTGGTGGATCCGGCGGGTGCGGCGGGGCTCATGCGCGCACCGCCGACGGGACCAGTCCGTGCGGGCGGACGGCGAGCACGGCGAGCATCGTGCCGAAGAGGAGGAACGGCGCGTATGCGGGCACCAGGGCCACTCCGAGCGTCTGCACCTGGCCGATGAGCAGCGCTCCGGCGAGCGCGCCGCGCACCGATCCGAGGCCGCCCACCACCACGACGACGAGCGAGAGGACGAGCACGGTCTCGTCAACGCCCGGGCCGGGCCCGAGAATCGGCGCCCCGAGCACACCGCCGACCACGGCCAGGGCCGCGCCGGACGCGAAGACCCCGTAGAGCACCGCGCGGATGTCGATGCCCAGCGCGCGGACCATGTCCCGGTCGGCGACGCTCGCCCGTACCAGCGCCCCGAGGGAGCTGCGTTCGAAGACGAGGTACACGACGAGCGCGAGGGCGGCCGCGACGCCGATGAACACCAGCCGGTAGACCGGATAGGCGTGGCCGAGGAGGCCCACCGTCCCGCGCAGCGAAGCCGGCGGGTTGGTGGGCAGCACGTCGCCGCCGAAGGCCGCGGCGAGCAGATCGGCGACGACGAAGGTGATGCCGAGCGTCAGCACGGCCTGGTCGAGGTGCCCGCGCCGGGCCAGCGGTGCGGTGAGGAAGGTCAGCGCCGCTCCGCCCGCGGCGCCCAGCAGGCCGCCGGCCGTCAGCGCGAGGAGCAGACCCCACAGGCTGCCGTCGGACAGTGCGTAGGCGACGTAGGCCCCGGCGAGGTAGAGCGTGCCGTGGGCGAGGTTGAGTACGTCCATCATGCCGAAGACCAGGGACAGGCCGACGGCGATGGTGAACAGGAGCAGACCGAAGGCGACTCCGTCGACGAGGCTGACGAGGTTGCCGTCCAACCATCCGGTCATGTCAGCCGCCCAGTCTGCCGAGGTCACCGACGACGGTGTTGGCGCCCTGCCTGACCTCGCGCAGGTACCAGGGCTGGACGGGCGTGCCGCCGTTGTTGAAGCGCCAGGTGCCCCGCGGGCTGTCGATGTCGCCCGCCTTGGCGATGGCGGCGTTGACGGTTTCGGAGGTCACGCTGCCGCCGGACGCCGCGACCGTCCGGATGGCCTGGTCCAGTACCTGCGCCGCGTCCCACGAGGCCATCGCGTAGGTGGTCGGGGCCGAGCCGTAGGCGGACGCGTAGGCGGGGGCGAACTGCTTGTTGGCCGCGTTGTCGAGGTCCGCGCTGTAGTTGAGTGCGGTGAGGATGCCGGTGGCGGCGTCGCCCTGCCCCTTGAGTACGCCGCCCTCGGTGAGGAAGCCGGGCGCGTAGAGCGGGATCTTGCCGGCGAGTCCGAAGTCCCGGTACTGCTTGACGAAGTCGACGGCCGCCCCGCCGGCGTAGAAGCAGAAGACGGCCTTCGCACCGGACTTCTCGATCTGCGCGAGGTACGGCTGGAAGTTCTTGGTTCCCGGGAACGGCGTGTAGACCTCCTCCCCCGCGATCTTCCCGCCTGCCGGGAGGAAGGTGGACTTGAAACCTTCCACCTCGTCCTTGCCCGCCTGGTAGCCCGCGGCGATCAGGAAGACGGGGCCGCCGGCCTTCTCGGCCACGTGCTTGCCGAGCGCTTTGCCGGGTTCGTCGTTGACGTAGGAGGTGCGCCAGATGTACTTGGTGCCGGTCAGCGTCGTGGGCGAGGCGTTCGAGCCGACGAGGGGGATCCTTGCGGCCTCGAACAGGTCCTTGACCCCGTTGACGGTGGCCGAGCTCACCACGCCGCTCACCGCCAGGACGCGGTCCTGCTTGACCAGCTTTTCGGCCGCCGCCTTGCCGGAGTCGGCCGTTTCCCCCTCGTCGGCGACGACGACGTGCACCGCGCGGCCGCCGAGTCGGCCACCGTGCTGGGTGACGTAGAGCTCGAAACCGTGCCTCATGTCGTCGCCGAGGGCCTTGTAGGTCCCGGACTGCGGAACCAGGAGCCCGATCTTCACGGGACCGTTCTGCTTGTCGTCGCCGGCGCCGCCGGCGCCGAGGCTGGCACCACCGCACGCCGTGGTCAGCAAGAGGGCCGTTGCCACGGCCACCAGACCAACGGGACGTATCCGACCTGCCATGGGAACTCCGTAGGTAGTCAACCGACCCTGGGGGACGGGGTGTTGCCGATGAGGACATCGAAGGTGACACGTGTCTATCGCGCGACTGGGACGGCCGTCAAGACTTCACGAGATGAACGAGCCCATGGGCGCCACACCCCTTGACCGCCCCTCCGCATGTGCCGTAACACTGACCCTCGTCAATTTCACGCCATGCATTTCGGGGAGTGAAGCACGATGACCGACGATCCATCTCGGCGCGAAGTCCTCAGGAACAGCGGGGTGTTGGCCGGCGCAGCCGTGCTGTCCGGCCTGCCGGACGGCCCCGCGGCCCAGGCCGCCTCGCGCACGGACGAGCCCTCGCCCGTCGCGGAACCGCCCGCGGGCCGGCTGCGCGGAATCCGGGAGGGAGGCCTCGCCGTGTTCAAGGGCGTGCCCTACGCGGCGCCGCCGGTCGGCGCCCTGCGATGGCGGCCGGCGGGGCCCCATCCCGGCTGGCAGGGCACACGCGATGCGACCGCCTTCGGCCCGAGCGCCCCGCAGCCCTACCGGGAAGGAGGCGACCCGGTGCTCGGCACGCACGGCTCGCCGCCCTTCGACGAAAACTGCCTCACGCTCAACGTCTGGACCCCCGCACCCGACGCCGCCAAGCGGCCGGTGATGGTGTGGATCCACGGCGGCGGCTTCATCTCCGGATCGGGCTCGGTGCCGGGCTACTCCGGCGAGACCTTCGCCCGCGACGGCGACCTGGTCGCCGTGACCGTCAACTACCGGCTCGGCCCGCTGGGTTACCTGTACTTCGGCGAGGACGGCGCCGGGGGGAACTTCTGGCTCACCGACCAGCTCGCCGCGCTGCGCTGGGTACGGGAGAACATCGCCGCGTTCGGCGGTGACCCGGACAACATCACCGTCGCCGGCCAGTCGGGCGGCGCGCTGTCGGTCGCGGCACTGGCCGGCCACCGGCCCAAGGGCCGCCCCCTGTTCCGACGCGCCATCCTGCAGAGCCCGCCGCTCGGGCTGCAGATCCCCACCCGAGCCGAGTCGCTCCAGCGCACCGCCGCCTACCTGGACATCCTCGGTGTCGCGAACGTGGCGCAGCTACGGGCCGTGCCCTGGCCCCGGCTGATCGCCGCCACCTTCGAGATGTTCGGGCGCACCGCCCGGTGGGGCTACTGGTCGACGCCGTTCCTGCCCGTCCTCGACGGGGTCACCCTGGACCGCGACCCCGCCGAGCTGCTGACCGGCGGCGCCGGAGCGGACATCGACGTCCTGATCGGCTGGACCAGGGAGGAGGCCAACTTCGCCTTCGCGCTCAGCGAGCCGTACGTCTCCGCGACCAGGGAGCAGGTCCTCGTGCGGGCCCGGGACACCTTCGGGAACCGGGCGGGCCAGGCCTACACCGCCTACGAGGAGGCCCGGCCGGGCGCCCGCCCGGTGGACGTGCTGATGGATCTGATCACCGACGACCTGTTCCGGATGCCCGCGCTGGAGCTGGCCGAACGGCGCGCGGCCCGCGGACGGCCGGTCTGGGCGTACCAGTTCAACCTGCCGACGCCCGCCCACGAGGGTCAACTCGCGGCCGCGCACTGCCTGGAGCTGCCGTTCGTCTTCGACAATTTCGACAAGTGGGCGCAGGCGCCCTTCCTGGCGGGACTGGCTCCCCGGGTCCGCGACGGTCTCGCCGCGACCGTGCACGCGGCCTGGATCTCCTTCATCCGCACCGGCGACCCCAACCACCACCCGATGCCGCAGTGGAACCGCTACGACCGGGACTCCCGCACCACGATGGCCCTCGACTCGGTCACCACCGCCGTCGATGACCTCGCGGGCTACTGGCGGCGCCTGCACCAGGAGGCGGCGTCCTAGTGCTGTGGCCGGGAGGTTCACCGAGTCGCGGCGCCCGGCACTAGCCGTCCGCCTCCGTCAGGCCGGTGACCTGCCGTACGTGCAGCAGGCTCGGTGTGGCGAGCACCTCGTGCAGTTGCTGGAAGATCCGGCGCGCCGCGACCGCGTTCCAGTCCGCGGGGAGCAGTTCGCTGGGCAGACCGGGATCGAGGTAGGGCAGCCGGCGCCACTGGGTGAGCATCGGGACGTAGTGGCGGAAGGCCTCGCCGCCGTCGATCTCGCGCTGCCGCGCGAGCCCGGCGGCGACGGGGCCGTACGCCTGGGTGAAGGTGGCGTACTGCTCCTGGATCGCCGGGAAGTCCCACCACGAGCTGACCGTCTCGGGCAGGTCGCTGAAAGCCGCGTAGTCCGCGGCGAACAGGTGCACGTAGTCGCTGAGCCCGAGCCGGACCAGCATGTCGCGGGCGTCACCCAGGAGCCGGCCGGGCGCCAGCCACACGCCCGGGGCGATGTTGCCGAAGCCGAGCCAGGTCAGGCGGGTGCGCAGCTGGTAGCGGTACGAGCGCTCGGATTCGGGTACGGAGAAGACGGCCATCGCCCAGCCGTCGCTCAGCTTCGCCGGTTCCAGGCTGCCGAAGATGCGCCGGTCGCCCTCGTCGAAGACGGGCTGCGCGGCCGGGCTCAGCCGGTAGCCGGTGGCGCCACGGCGCTCCGGTTCGAGTACGCCCTTCTTCTTCTGCCGGGAGATCGCCGAGCGCACCGCCGGGCCGTCCACGTCCAGCTCGCCCATCAGCGTGATCAGGTCCGCCACGGAGATCCAGCCGCCGAGACGGCGCAGGAACGCCCCGTACACCGTGTTGATCAACGAGCTGGGCCTGAGGGGACTGTCCGCCATGATCGCCTTCCGTCGTATGCGGTCGCGATCCTACCGAGCCGGGCGGCCGGGGCGCCGTCCAGGTCCCGGTGACGGCTCACCCCGCGTAGGCGCCCGAGAGGAGGTGGCCCGCCCCGGGGGCCACTGCCGGGAGGTCCAGGGCGCGCAGCATCTGGTGCGCGGTGCACACGGCCGCCGAGACGACGGGCTTGCCGAGGAGCTGTTCGGCTTCCCCGATCGCGCCCAGGGAGGGCATCTGGACGCAGGCGGAGAGCACGACGGCGTCGGCGTCGGCGTGGTCCAGGGCCTTGGCGAGCCCGGGGAGGCGCGCGGGATCGTGCGCGGCGACGTCCAGGTTGCCCGGGATCTCCAGGGCCTGGTAGTCGAGCACCTCGATGCCCTCGTGGGTGAGGTAGTCGACGACGGTCTTCGTCAGCGGGCGCATGTACGGGGCGATCAGGGCGATCTTCTTCGCGCCGAGGGTGTGCAGGCCGTGGACGAGGGCTCCGGCACTGGTCACGACCGGCGCGGGGGCGCCGTTCTCCACGGTACGGGTGTGCAGGCGTTCCTCGGAGACGCGGTGGTAGCCGAGGCCCATGCTCATGATGGCGACCAGACAGGCGTAGCCGAGCACGTCGACGTGGGCGTCGGAGAGCTCGACGGCGCACCGGTCGGAGTCGGCGTCCATGGCCCTCAGCTGCTCCGGGGTCACGTGGGTCATGCGCATGCGGCTGGAGTGGAAGGTGAAGCGCTCCGGCGCGATGGCTTCCCGGGCCCGCAGGATCGCCGGGACCTCGGTCTCCATGGTGACGTTGGAGCTCGGCACGATCTGGCCGATGCGGTAGGTGTGGGTGGGGCGGGGCATGGTCGCTCCTCAGCGGGCGTCGATGACGGGGTTGGTCAGGGTGCCGATGCGCTCGACGGTGGCCTCGACGGTGTCACCCGGGTGCAGGAACTCGGGCGGGACCATGCCGGCGCCGACCCCCGCGGGGGATCCGGTGGCGATGACGTCGCCCGGTTCGAGGGTGACGCCGGAAGAGATGTCGGCGATGAGGCGGGCGATGGGGAAGAGCATGTGACGGGTGTTCGACTTCTGTTTGGTGACGCCGTTGACGCGCAGCGAGAGGTCGAGGTCCATCGGGTCCGGGATCTCGCCGGCCGTGACGACGGCCGGGCCGAAGGGGGCGTAGGAGTCCTGGCCCTTGGAGAAGAACCACTGGCCGGAGCGCCGCTGGTCGCGGGCGCTGATGTCGTTCACGATGCTGTAGCCGAAGATGTGGTCGTACGCCTCCTCCTCGCTCACGCGGAAGGCGGTCCGGCCGATGACGACGGCGAGTTCGCACTCCCAGTCGAGCTGCGTGGTGAGGTCGGCGTTGTGCAGGATCGGCTGGCCGGGGCCGGTGACGGCCGTGGCGGGCTTGCTGAACAGCACCGGGCGCGAGGGCCGCTCCTTGTCGGTGTCCAGGCTGCGGCTGGACTCCTCCACGTGTTCCACGTAGTTCAGCCCGACGCCGATGATCTTGCCGGGGCGAAGTGGGGCGCGCAGGGTGACGTCCTCGAGCCGGTGGACCGCCCCGGCGGGCCGGTCGGCGGCGGCGAGGCCGAGGAGTTCGCGGGCGGTCTGCTGCGCGGCTTCTCCGGCCCGGATGAACGACAGGAGATCGTGCGGGAGTTGGACGCCGGCCCGGTCGGCAAGGAGCGCGAGGTCGAGGACGAGTCCGTCGGTCTCGGCGCCGAGGCGCTCCGGGGCGTCGGGGCCGGTGGTGAAGGTGAGCAGGCGCATGATGTCGGTCCTCGGGGTCAGGCGGTGGTGGGCTGGTGGCCGTCGTGGTCGGCGTACGCCTCTTCGCGGTGGAAGCCGAGCGAGCGCATGACGGGGAAGTCGTTGAAGGAGAACAGGCAGGCGTCCTCGGACTGGTCGAGGTTGTGGTGCTCGTGCCAGGCCCAGGAGGGGACGCAGAACATGTCGCCCTGCCGCCACTCGAAGCGCTGTCCGGCGATCACCGAGACACCGTGCCCCTTGGCGGCCGTGTAGATGACCGAGCCGGTGTGGCGGTGGGCCGAGGTCGCCTGGCCGGGCCGCAGGAGCTGCATGTGGGCGCCCATGGTGGGCATGACGGGGCCGCCGGTGAGCGGGTTGGTGTACTCGGCGATCACGCCGTCGTACGGGGAGCCCTCGGTGGCCTTGGCCAGCTTGCGCAGGGCTTCGTAGGTGGGCTCCCAGGGGAACGCCAGCAGCGGCGAGTAGGGCCTGGTCCACTTCTCCACGCCGTAGGGCAGGAGGTTCGCGCCGTATGTCAGCACGGAGGAGTTGATGACCTTTCCCGGGGTCTGGTACAGCTCGGGGTGGACCTCGTAGAAACCGGCGTCCAGGGCGTTGACCAGGGGTATGTCGAGCCCGTCCTGCCAGATGACGGGGGCGTCGTCGGCTTCGTTGCCGTGTTCGTGCCAGGTGCCGTTCGGCGTGATGGCGAAGTCGCCGGGTCCGACCCTGAGCTTCTGGCCGTCGACGATGGTCCACGCTCCGGTGCCCTCGTGGACGAAGCGCAGGGCGGCGGCCTGGTGGCGGTGGGCGGTCATGGCCTCCCCGGGGCCCATGATCTGCAGGCCGGTGTAGAGGAGCCCGACGGCGGCGCTGACGTCCCTGCGGCCCGGGTTGACGAGCATCACCACGCGGCGGCCGGCTTCGTCGGCCTTGACCAGGTCGAGGGCCTTGCGGACCAGCGGCCGCAGTTCGCTGTAGCGCCACAGCACGGGCACGGACTTCGGCTGCGGGTACCAGGGCTCGATGTCGTTGGCGACGGTCCACAGCGCGCCGGCTTCGAGCTGGGCGAGTTCGCCGTAGAACGCGGAGAGTTCGGGAGAGTCGGACACGCGGGCTCGGCCCGGTCGGCTGTCGTCGTACTCGGTGGTCATGCGTCCTCCTTCGGGAGAGCGGGGTTCTCGGGGCAGAGGGGCGCCGCGGTGTGCGCCGGATCGGTGGCGAAGGTCACCGGGGTGCGCGGACGGTTGTCGACGTGGAGCTGGAAGACGTCGAAGCGGTTGTAGTGGCCGACGATGTCGTGCATCTGCTTGGGCTGGATGCACCGGGCCAGGTCGATCTCGGCGTAGACGATGCCCTCGGAGTCGATCAGCGGTTCGGTGACGGGCCGGCCGTCGGGCCCGAAGATCCCGGACAGGGCGCTGCGGGGACGGGCGAGCATCCGGCGCACGTCCTCGTCCTCCCCCGCGATGGCGTCGACGATCTCCGGCGAGATCGTCGAGCAGGCCACCACGGAGAAGACCTTGCCCTCGAAGCTGTGGGCGGCGGTGCGCACGGCTATGGCGTCGGCCATGTCGTAGTCGGCGGGTGCGACGGGCAGGGCGATGTAGCAGGAGGCATGGACCAGTTCACCCTGTGCGAGGAGGGTGAAGCGGGCCAGCGTGTTGGTGTTCTCGCCGCAGGCGAGGGCGCCGAGCGGGCCGACGGGGGTCCGGTGGACCTTCAGCGAACTGCCGTCACCTCCGGTCCAGGTGAGCTTCTCGGCCCACGTCGGCACCAACTTGCGGTGCACTCCGAGGAGTTCACCGTCGGGTCCGATGGTGAGCAGGGTGTTGTAGAGGGTGCCGAGGCTGTGCGGGCCGCGCTCGTTGACGCCGATGACGAGGACGACCTCGTACTGGCGGGCCGCGGCGCGCAGTTGGTTTACGTACGGGCCGGGCACATCGATGGACGAGCGGTAGAGGCGCTCGAACCAGGGCGACCCCTGGACCGGGTTCATCGTCCAGTTCCAGTACGGGTATCCGGGGACGAACACCTCGGGGAAGACGACCAGTTCGGCGCCCTGGGCCGCCGCCTGCGCGATGAGGGCGATCGCCTTGTCGACGGTTGCGGCCGCGTCCAGGTACACGGGGGCCGCCTGTACGGCCGCGGCGGTGAAGCGGGGCAGATGGTCCATCGGTCCTCCAGATCAGCGGGCGGCGGCAGCGGACACGGCCACGGGAGTGCGCGGCGCCCAGCGCTGGTGCACGGGTGCGGAAGCCTCGCGGAGCAGCTGGAGGCGGGGCGGTACGCGGTCGGTGCGCGCACCCGGCGGGCGCCCGCTTCCCGCCCGCCAGGAGGCGGGCCAAGGCGCGGCCGGGCCGCTGTAGCCCTGGGCGGCCGCCGCGTGCAGGGTCCACAGCGGGTCGTGCAGCTGGGCACGCCCGATGGCGCACAGGTCGGCCCGGCCGGCCAGGATGATCGAGTTCACGTCGTCGTACGTGGAGATCGCGCCGACGGCGATGGTGGGCAGGCCGGTGGCGTTGCGGATCAGGTCGGCGTACGGGGTCTGGTAGCTGCGGCCGTACCGGGGCCGCTCGTGCGCCACGACCTCGCCGGTGGACACGTCGACCGCGTCGGCGCCGGCCTCGCCGAGCGCGCGGGCGATCTCCACCGCGTCGGCCTCGCTGGTGCCGCCTTCGGCCCAGTCCGCGGCGGAGATGCGGACCACGAGCGCCTTGCCCTCGGGCCACACGGCCCGCACCGCGCGGAGCACTTCCAGGGGGAAGCGCAGCCGGCCGGTGAGGGTCCCGCCGTACTCGTCGGTCCGCACGTTCGTCAGCGGGGAGAGGAAGCCGGACATCAAGTGGCCGTGGCCGTACTGCAGTTCCAGGGCGTCGAAGCCGGCGCGGTGCGCGCGTTCGGCCGCGGCGGTGAAGTCGCCCGCGATGGCGTCCATGTCCCGGCGGGTCGCCTCGCGCGGGACGGCGGCGCCCGCGCCCCAAGCCAGCGGGGAGGCAGCGAGGAGCGGCCAGCCCTCGTCCCCGAGCGGGACGGCCCTGCCGTCCGGCCGGGGCACGCCGGTCGCGGCGCGACGGCCGGCGTGGGTGAGCTGGACGCCCAGGCAGGTGTCCGACTGGCCGTGGACGAAGTCGGTGATGCGCCGCCAGGCGGCTTCCTGCTCGTCGGTGTACAGGCCGGGGCAGCCCGGGGTGGCCCGGCCGTCGGCGCTGACCGCGGTCATGCCGGCGAAGACCAGACCGCAGCCGCCGAGGGCCTGGGTGCTCAGGTGGACGAGCTCGAAGTCGCCCGGGACGCCCTCTCGCGCGGTGTACAGCGCGGTGGGCGGCACGACGACGCGGTTGCGCAGGTGCAGTCCGCCCAGTTGGAGCGGGCGGAACATCGGCGGGACGGTGGCGCCGCCGGCGGGCCGGGCGGCGGGCAGCGAACTCCCTTCGACATGCCAGGAGTCGACCGTGGTGGTGAACCGCTCGTCGCGCACGCGCAGGTTGTCGTAGGTGACGCGGCGGCTGCGGGTCAGGAGGTTGAAGGCGAACTGCGGGGGCTCCTGGGCCGTGTAGCGGCCGACGTTCTCGAACCATTCGAGGCTGGCCTGCGCGGCGCGCTGGGTGGATTCGACGACCGGACGGCGTTCGGTCTCGTACGCGGCGAGCGCCGAGGCCACGTCGGGGTGTTCGTGGAGACAGGCGGCCAGGGCGAGGGAGTCCTCCATCGCGAGCTTGGTGCCGGAGCCGATGGAGAAGTGGGCGGTGTGGGCGGCGTCGCCGAGCAGGACGACGTTGCCGTGGCGCCAGGAGGCGTTGCGGACGGTCGTGAAGCGGATCCACTTCGAGGCGTTGGGGATCAGGCGGTGCCCGTCGAGGTGCCCGGCGAGGATCTCCTCGCACAGCCGCACGCTCGCCTCGTCGCTCTCGCCCCGCTCGAACTCCCGGTCGGCGAGCACCTCGAAGCCCGCCCGGCGCCAGTCATCCTCCGCGATCTCCACGATGAAGGTGCTGCGCTCGCCGTCGTACGGATAGGCGTGGACCTGGACGCTGCCGAAGTCCCGCTTCTCGACGATGAAGGTGAAGGCCTCGAAGACCCGGTCGGTGGACAGCCACATGTAGCGGCAGTGGCGCTCGTCCAGGTCCGGGCGGAAGCTGTCGCCATACGTGTCGCGGGTCGTGGAGCGGATCCCGTCCGCTGCCACCACCAGGTCGTATGCGGCGGAGAGTTGGCCGACGGGCGGCGCCTGGGTGCCGTAGTGCACGTTCACCCCGAGGTCCGCGCAGCGCTTCTGCAGGATCTCCCGCAGCCGGTTGCGGTCCAGGGCGGCGAAGCCGTGGCCACCGGAGACGTGGACCTCGCCGCCGTAGCGGACGTCGATGTCGCTCCACCGGGCGAACTGCGCGGACATCGCCGCGAACACCTCGGGATCGGCCTGCGCTATGCCGTCGAGCGTCTCGTCGGAGAAGACGACGCCGAAGCCGAACGCGTCGTCGCGGGCGTTGCGCTCCCAGACCGTGATCTCCCACTCCGGGGAGAGCTGTTGGGCCAGGGCCGCGAAGTACAACCCGCCGGGCCCTCCTCCGATGACTGCTACACGCACGGTGTTCCTCCTAGTGGTTCCGGACGACAGAATATGTTGCAGATTTGGCGATCGTCAAGAATGCGACACATCCTGTCGGTGCGCCCGGGCTCGTCGCCCGCGCTCACGCGAAGAGCTCGGGGGCCTGCGGACCGGACTTGGTGAGGACCTCCCGCACGTCGTCCGGCCAGGCCGTGGATCCCGTCGCGCGCGAAGCCGAGTGGGCGACGACCATGCGCCCGGTGGCGGCCGTCTCCTCCCCTTCGCCGCGCACGGTGAAGGCGTAGTGCAGGGAGCTCGTTCCGACCTTGACGACCCGCAGTTCGGTACGGACGGTCTCGCCGAACCACAGCCGGGCCTGGTAGTCGGCCTCGAAGTGGACGCGGGGCGTGCTGCCGAAGAGGTGGGCCAGCCCCAGTCGGCGCAGCAGGACGGCCTCGGCCGCCTCGACCCAGCGCACGACGGTGGAGTGGTGGTAGTGGCCGGCCGCGTCCGTGTCGGGCCATTCGACGCGCCGCTCGACGACGACGCCGGGCAGGTTCTGCGCGAGGGCCTCGGGGCACCCGGCGGCGCAGCTGTCCGACGGCGCGGAGGCCGTCTGCCGCGGGCGGGGGGCGGGGTCGGGGTCGGGAGTGTTCATGGTCGTGCCTTTCGCGGGACTGCTAGGGGTGTTCGCGTGGGCCCGCTTGCGCAGTTCGGCACGCTGGAGCTTTCCGTTACTGGTGCGCGGGAGCTCGGTGACGAACTCCACGGCGCGCGGGTACTTGTAGGGCGCCACGGTCCGCTTCACGTGGTCTTGGAGCTCCTTGACGGTCGCCCCGTCGGGCGCGATGCCCGGGCGCAGGATCACGTACGCCTTGACGAGCATTCCGCGCTGGTCGTCCGGGGCGCCGACGACCCCGCATTCCTCGACGTAGGGGTGGGTGGCGAGTGCCTTTTCCACCTCGGGGCCGGCGATGTTGTACCCGGAGGAGACGATCATGTCGTCGCTGCGGGCCACGTACCAGAAGTAGCCGTCGGCGTCCCGTACGTAGGTGTCGCCGGTGATGTTCCAGCCGTTCCTCACGTACGCGCTCTGGCGCGGGTCCTCCATGTACCGGCAGCCCGTGGGCCCGGTGACGGCGAGGAGGCCCGGCCGGCCGTCCGGGACGGGCTCGCCCGCCTCGTCGACCACCTTGGCCCGGAATCCGGGCACGGGGCGGCCCGTCGAGCCGGGCCGTATCTCGCCGTCGGAAGCCGAGATGAACACGTGGAGCATCTCGGTGGCGCCGATGCCGTCGATGATCCCCAACCCCGTGGCGGCGTGGAACTCCTCCCACACCGCGACCGGCAGCGCCTCCCCCGCGGACACGCAGCGGCGCAGCCCGGCCAGCTGGTGCACCGCACCGGCGGCCATGATCGCCCGGTAGGCGGTGGGCGCGGTGAAGAGCACGGTGACTCCGTGTTCCTCCACGAGGTCGGCAAGCCGCTGCGGGGTGGTCTGTTCGACCAGCAGGGTGGCCGCGCCCGCGTACAGGGGGAAGACCACCAGCCCGCCGAGCCCGAAGGTGAAGGCCAGGGGCGGGGTCCCGGTGAACACGTCGTCGTGGAGGGGCTTGAGGACATGGCGGGAGAAGGTGTCGGCGTTGGCCAGTACGTCCCGGTGGAAGTGCAGGGTCGCCTTCGGCCGCCCGGTCGTCCCCGAGGTGAAGGCGATCAGCGCGACGTCGTCGGCCGCGGTGGCGACGCCGGTGAACCGCCCCGCCTTCGCCGCGCAGCGCGCAACCAGGTCCTCCTCGCCCGGGCCGCCGTAGGCCAGTACGGCATGGGCGGGTGCGTCGACGGCGGTGAGCTCGTCGAGGAAGCGGTGGTCGCACACGGCGACGGCCGGCCGGCTGATCTCGCACAGCTCGGCGAGCTCACCGGCACGCAGCAGCGGCATGGTGGTGACGGCGACGCCGCCGGCCTTCAGGACGCCGAACCAAGTGGCCACGAGCCAGGGGTTGTTGGGGCCGCGCAGCAGAACCCGGTTGCCGGGGACGAGGCCGAAGTCCTCCGTGAGCACCTGGGCGACCTGGTTGGCGCGCTCCAGCAGGTCACCGTACGTCCACCGCTCCGCGGGAGTCAGCAGGCAGGGCCGGTCGGGCCCCCAGCGCCGGACGGCTTCGTCGAGCAGTCGCTCGGCGCAGTTGAGCCGGTCCGGGTAGTGCAACTCCGGCAGGTCGAAGTGCAGTTCGGGCCAGAGGGAGAAGGGCGGGAGCCGATCGCGGCAGAACGTATCGACATGGGCAGACGGGGAGAGCTCCATGGGGCGGCACCTCAATCTCGGGGCAGCAGGGAGAGTGGAGCAAGTATCTCGCTAATCTGGCGACCGTCAATGATCCGCGATATTCGATTTTGTTAACAGCGTGTTGCGCGGCCGACCGAGTCGTTACACGTGTAACACACTAGGCCTCTCCCCGGAGGGGTTCAATCATTTCGGACAATCATCACTAAGCGGGACGCTCTGGTTACACGCGTCATCCCCGATCGGTGCGCGCCGCCAGCAGCACCTCCCGGAGCCGGGACACCTGTACCGACGCGCTCTCCGGCTCCTCGCTCACCCCCGGCGTGGCGTCCGCCGAGAGCTGCTTGAGGTGGTCGGAGGGGACCTCGGCGTACGCCTGCTCCTCCTCGACCAGGCCGCCGGGCCGGCGCAGTCCGACGGTCAGCCCGACGGCCCTGCCGATGAGGGCCGTCATCGCGAACGAGTACAGGCCCGGTACCACCGTGGCGCTGAGCTGCCTGCCCAGCAGGTCCCACGAGCCGCCGTGGAAGAGGCCCCCCAGCCGTGGATGCCGACCACGTCCAGGGTGTCGTCCACTCCCAGCCGGCCGACGACAAAGCCGATGACCGCGGCCCACACGGGGCTCACGCCGCCCGCCGGCGGGGTGGTCGCCACCAGTCCCGTGACGGCGCCCATGCACATGTCGAGCAGACCGACCCGGCGGGCCCGCCACCAGCTGGTCACGGCCCAGCCGGCCATCGCCGCGCCCGCCGCGAGCCGGCTGTTGAGTGAAGTCGAACCGGCCGAACCCCATCAGGGACAGACCGATGACGACGAGCGGCAGGTTGTGCGGGCGGATGCCCTGCCGCTCGAAGTCCGCGCGGTGGCCCGCCACGATCGCAAGGGCCAGACCGGCGGCGCCCGAGCCGATCTCCACGACCGTGCCGCCGGAGAAGTCCACGGCGCCGAGCTGCTTGGGAGCGCGGTCGCCACGCCGGCGCCCGCCACCGCGTAGGCCAAGGCGGCGGTACCGGGGGCGATGAACACCCCGCACAGCGCCATGGCGACCAGCACCGCGTTGTAGCCCATCAGCCCCTGGGCCACGCCCTGGGCCGGTGCGCCCGGCATCCAGGCGACCAGCAGGCCGGTCGCGCTCCCGACGCACGCCATGGCCCCGGCGAGCCGGTCCGCCACGAAGATCCCGGCCAGGAAGAGCAGGCCGACGTACCACTGCGCATGAAGAAGATTTCGCCGACGTTGCCCAGGAAGGTACCCAGGAAAGCCGCGACCGCAGAAGTGACCACGACGACCAGACTCGAACCGGCGACGGTGAGCAGATAGGCGGCCGTACTGCCAGCCCGACGCGAACAGCGCCGAGACGAGGAACACGCCACACAGGGCGCTCGGCATGAAGTCCACCTGGGCGACGCTCCGTGGCACCTCCAGCACGAATTTCACCGGATGGCGCTCGCCCGTTCCGGAGCCGGAAGACCCGGACCCCTTCTCGGGGGCCTTCGCAACACCCGGCGCCGCAGCCACGTACACACCCTCGGGTAATGGTCCGCAAAAGCGCATCAGCGCATACGGAACGCCTTGAAGTCAGCGAATCAAGACGCTGACACCCCGCACGGGATTACCGCTATTGCGCGAGGCGGGCCGCGCGGGCCCGGAGGTAGCGGCGCTCCGGGATGCTCAAGGTCCGCCCGGCGGCCCTCGCGTAGGCGGCGCGGGCCGCCGGGCGGTCGCCCGCCATCTCGAGCAGGTGGGCCCGTACGGCGTCCAGGCGGTGGTGGCCGGCGAGCCGGCCGTCCTCGTCCAGTTCCTTCAGCAGCGCGAGCCCGGCCTCGGGGCCGTGCACCATCGCCTTCGCCACCGCGTGGTTGAGGTGCTCCATCGGGCCCGGGGCGAGGTGGATCAGGAGCCCGTACAGGGCGAGGATCTCCGCCCAGTCGGTGTCCTCGGCACGCGCCGACTCGTCGTGGACGGCCGCGATGGCGGCGCGCAGTTGGTACGGGCCGAGCCGGCTGTGGGTGAGTGCGCCGCTGACCAGGGTGACACCCTCGGCGATGGCCTCACGGTTCCAGCGTGCGCGGTCCTGCTCGGCGAGCGGGATCAGGCTGCCGTCGGTGCCGGTACGGGCCGGCCGGCGGGCGTCGGTGAGCAGCATCAGGGCCAGCAGCCCGGCCACCTCGCCGTCCCCGGGCAGCAGTTGGCGCACGGCCCGGGTGAGGCGGATCGCCTCGGCGGCGAGGTCCGCGCGCAGCAACTCCGGGCCCGAGCTGGCGGTGTAGCCCTCGTTGAACATCAGGTAGAGCACCTGCAGCACGTCGGCCAGCCGCTGCGCGAACTCCTCCCCCGGCGGCGGCCCGAAGGGCACTGCGGACGCCTTGATGCGCTGCTTCGCCCGGCTGATCCGTTGCGCCACCGTCGCCTCGGGCACCAGATGGGCGCGAGCGATCTCCGCGGTGGTCAGCCCTCCCACGGCGCGCAGCGTGAGGGCGATGCGGGCGGCCGGTGAGAGCTCCGCGCGGCAGCACAGGAAGAGGAGGGTGAGGGTGTCGTCCTCGGTGGGGGTACGGCCCTCCCCGGGCGGCGGTGACTCGAACTCGTCGCGCGGCGTCATCGCCGCGGCCGTCTCCTCGCGCCGTCTGCGCGCTTCCTCGCTGCGCAGTTGGTCGATGAGCCGGCGGGAGGCCACCCTGATCAGCCAGCCGCGCGGGTTGCGCGGGCGGCCCCGGTCGGGCCACTGCGCGGCGGCCGCGAGCAGCGCGTCCTGTACGGCGTCCTCGGCGGCGTCGAAGTTCCCGTAGCGGCGCACGAGGGCGCCGAGGACCTGGGGAGCCAGTCGGCGCAGCAGGTCTTCGGTGTCCTCGGGGTCTTCGCCGCCCCCTGCGTGATCGCCGGGGGCGACCGGGTCGTCGCCTGTCACATTTCGGTCCCCGGGCCCTGGTCCACGGGGTGCACGACGACCGGATGGTTCGGGGCGCCCTCCGGCGCCGGGCAGGCGTGGGCGCGCGCGGCGATCTCGGCGGCCCGTTCGAAGTTCGGGACGTCCACGATCCAGTAGCCGGCGAGCACCTCCTTGGCCTCTCCGTACGGGCCGTCGGACACCACCGGGGTGCCGTCGGCCGCGGCGGTCACGAACCGGGCCTGCCGGGGTTCGGCCAGCCCCTGACCGTCGACCCACTCTCCGGACTCGGCGAGATCGTCGTTCAGCGACCCCATGTGGTCGAACATCGCCTTGCGCTGCTGCTCGGTCCAGGCGGGGCTGCCCTCGCTCCCCTTGCCTGCCATGGCGTCGTAGTCGGCCTGCTTCCCGAGGACCATCAGCAAGTACTTCATGGCCTCTCACTCCTTGTGATCGCGACCCCCTGGGGGGCCTTTCACATGGGACGTCGTAGCCGTCGCTCCATTCTCGACATGTCCGGGCGGCGCCGCCACCACGAGGGGTCACGGGGGCCGCGCGCGTTCTCGCGTCGAACGGGCGGCCGCGACGCGGTGCGGTGGGGCGCCGCACCGCGTTCGCGTCAGGAAGGGCCCGGGCCGGGCTCCGTACCGGGGGCGGGTCCGTGTTCAGGGCCGTGTTCGGAGCCGTGCTCCGCGCCGTGTTCGGAGCCCTGCTCGGAGCTGTGCTCGGAGCTGTGCTCGGGGCTGTGCTCGGAGCTGTGCTCAGAGCCGTGGGAGGCCCCGGTCTCGATGGTTCCGCCGAGACGCTCGCGCAGAGGGGTCAGGGCTTCGGCGGAGGCCGCGGTCACCACCCACCGGTCCCCGACGAGGTACGTGCCGCCGTACATCCGTGATTCCGCCAGCCACGCCTGCTGCCCCTGGCCGGCGGTGAAGGTGGCCATGCGGTACGCCTCCTGCCCCGCCCCGCACGCTCCCTCCTTCAGCTCCTCCGCGTCGACGGTGATCTCGGCGGTGCAGCCGAGGGCCGCGGCGATCTCCGCCAGCGTGGTGCCCGGCGCGGGCGCCGCGGCCGCCGCGGGCTCCGCCGCGTGTTCCGTCCCGTGCCCTGCGGCGCACCCGCCGCACCACAGGGACGCGAGGAGCACGGCCACGCAGGGCACCAGGTGGCGGCCCGTGACGCGAGGGGCGCGGGAGACCGCCGGGTCACCCACCCGCCCCACCCGCCGGGACCTTCTTGCCCGCGTCGGTGACGGCGAACCAGAGTCCCTGCTTGTTGTGCCCGTTGGTCTGCCCGGGCGCGGTGTCGCCGGTGAAGAGGTAGACCGGCCAGCAGTCGATCGTCAGCTGCTCCGTTCCGTCGGGGCGCTTCACCGATCCGACCAATTTCGAATTGATTCCCGACACCTTCGCCTTGTCCACGGCGGCCGCAGGCTTCCAGGTGTCCAGGCAGGCGTCCAGGCAGCCGAATTTCATCGGCCAGGCACTGTCCTTGTCGAAGCGGTAAAGGGTGCGCCCCTCGCCGTCCACGACGATCTTCCCGAGTTTCGCATCGGCCGAGACGGAGAGTTCATCGCCGGATTTCCCCTCCTTTTCCGCTCCTCCTCCCTTTTCCGCACCCTTCTTGTCGATGGCCTTCTTTCCGTCCGACGCCAGCGCGTGCCAGGTGCCGCCGACGCCCTCGCCCTTCGCCTCGCCCGGCCCGCCGTCCTTGGCGTACCGGTAGACGGGCCAGCCCGCGAGCGTCAGCTGCCGGGTGCCGTCGGACCGGGTCACCGCGCCGAGCGCCGCCGGGTCCATGCCCCCGGAGACCGAGGCGTCGTCCGCGGGCACCGCGGGCCAGGCCTTGGCGCAGTCGCCGTCACAGTTCGAGGCGGGGGGCTTGGCCGTGTCCTTGTCGAACCGGTAGAGGGTGGCCCCGGCGCTGTCGGTGACGACGCTGCCCACGTCCGCGATCTCCCGTACGGCCAGCTGCCCGGCCGCCGCGGTCGACGCTCCGGCCGACCCGGCCGCTCCCGCGGGGGCCGCCCCCGAGCCGTATCCGGATCCCGATCCCGATCCGTAGCCCGAGTCGTATCCGCCGCCGAGGGCCTTGCTGTCACTGGCCGGCTGTACGGAATTCACATTGCGGGCGGTATCGCTGCCGCTTCCGCATCCCGCGGCCAGCATCAGTACCGCGATCACCGATCCGGCCGTTGTCACTCGACGCCTGTTGTCCACGATCACTCACTCCTTCGAGTTCAGCCCGGGGATTTCGCTTGCCTGCTCATTCATAAGGCCCGCACAGCTTGTCGAATTGGAAATCCCGGGAATTTATCAGATCGCGCCAAAGAGTGAACTCGGCCCGGCGGCGGCCGTTCACCCCCGGCTCATTCCTGAATGCGCAGGGCGAGGGCCGGGCAGCGGCGCACCGCCCGCAGCGCCTTCGGCCGCAGCCGTCCGGGGACCGGCATGACGCCCTGTGCGGGGAACCCGTCGGCGTCCAGCCGGACGACGTCGGGCAGCAGGTCCACGCACAGCCCGTGGCCCTTGCACAGCGTCCAGTCCACGACGAGCCGTTCCGGGTTCTCGTCCTCCGGCAGCGGCAGCGCCCCCAGGACGCGCCGCCCGCACCCGCTGCCCAGCGCATGGTCGCGGAACTCCTCGGGGAAGACGGCCAGCGCCGAGGCCACGAAGGACGAGGTGCCGTCGGGGTGGCTGCACGCGCCGCGCCCGCGTACCGCGCGCATCCGTGACTCCACGGCTTCCAGGGCGGCCCGCCCCCCGCCGCCCACCAGGTCCTCGACCGCGCCCGCCAGCGACGGCAGCCCCCTGACGCACGGCCCGCACTGCCCGGCCGACTCGTCCGCCATCCAGCGGGCCACCCGCGCCACTTCACCGGCCGGACAGGTGTCCTCGGGCAGCGGGAGGACCGCACCGGCCCCGAGGACGGCGTCGAACGCGGAGAGGGAGGCCCGGGAGAGGGCCGCCGACCGCGCCGCGCCCGGAGCGAGCCACCGGCCGTGGTAGCCGCCGACCAGGACGCCCTGGCCGGGGGCCGATCCGCACAGGTCCAGCACGTACGCCAGCGAGGTCCCGGTCGGCACCTCGACCACGGTGGAGCCGCCGACCGTCAGCAGGATCGTGCCCGGCTCGGTCGGCAGGCCCGCCGAACGGTAGGCGGCCGCGCCGAGCCGGGCCGCGACGGCGAGTTGGGCGTAGGTCTCGGTGTTGGACAGCAGGGTGGGCAGCCCGCCCAGCCCCCGTTCGCTGGTGCGCACCTTCTGCCCGGACGGGAGCGCGGAGCCGCCGTCGAGCCCGTTGACGAGGGAGGTCCCCTCGCCCGTGACGAAGCGTTCGGGGAGTCTGACGACGCGGACCCGGCTGCCGGCCGGTCCGCGTTCGGCCACGGCGGCGCGCAGCGACTGCTCCACGTCCTCCCGGGTCACGCCGACGACGATGTCCTCCGCGCCGAGCGCCGCGGCGGCCAGCAGCGCCCCGTCGAGCACGAGGTGCGGCACGTGCAGCAGCAGGGCGGTGTCCTTGAGACAACTGGGCTCCCCCTCGCTGCCGTTGACGACGACCGCGGTACGCCCCTCGCGCGCCCGGGCGGACCGGGTGACGGCCCGGAGTTTGCGGGCGAAGGGAAAGCCCGCCCCGCCGCGGCCCCGGAGGTCGATGCCCTCGGCGAGCTCCACCAGGGCGTCGCCCGGGTACGGGGGCAGCGCGCCGTGCACGGTCAGGTGGCCGACCCGGTCGAGGCGCGGGGCGGCGTCGAGCCCGGCCAGCAGCCTCGGCTGCCCCACGCAGCCGAGGGCCGGGCGCGTGACCCCGGTCATCGCGGGCCCCGGCCGGCCGATGACGGCAGGACGAGGGGTTGTTGGAGGGTCTGTTCACCGGGCGGCTGGGCCAACTGCCGAGCCAGTCGCGCGGTGAGCAGCGCCGTGGGCTGCTCCACGGGCTGGCGGACGAAGGGCCGCGGGGGCCGCGCCGGCCGCTCGGGCGGCGGCTTGGGGGCGGCGGACGGGGCCGGGGCCACGGGCCGGGCGGGCGCCGCGCGCAGCCTGGTCCGCAGGCGCAGCACGAGTACGGCCGTGACGCCGATGAGGCAGAGGGCGTACGCGACGGTCACCCACCCGCTGGCGGAGCGGCCGGACTTGAGGCCGTGGACGAGCGAGGCGCCCCAGGCCGGGTAGGCGCCCATGTGCAGGGCGCGCCACCACACGGACCGGCCCTTGGTGGCGAAGGCGCTGCGGACGGCGCCGGAGACGGCCACGGCGACGAAGAAGTACCCGGCCAGGGTGCCGAGTCCGATGAGCACGGGCTGGTCCCGGTCCGCGAACGGCACGACCACGGAGGCGGCTGCGGTCTGCGCCTCGGCGACCTTGACCCAGACGTGCAGGGCGAGGAAGCCCAGCCCCGAGACGGCGAGGCCGCGGTGGGCCGCCTGGGCGATGATCCGGTGCCCCGAGGTGAGCAGCGTACGGTCCGTGGCCGCCAGGCCCCACAGGACGGCGGAGGTGAGCGAGACGAGCGAGAGCACGCCCGCCCCGTAGTCCAGGAAGTCCCAGACGTGGCCGAGGACGCCCGCCTGGACGGCCACGGTCAAGGAGGCCAGGGCGGCGAGGGCGCCCACGAACAGGGCGGCCGGGTTGGGCCCGCCGGCAGCGGACAGCAGGGGCGGGCGCCGGACGGCCCGCCGCCCTACGGCCGCGGCGGTGGCCGCGCCGGCATGCCGTCTGGTGCGCCGGGCCCGATGGGAGCGGGGCATACGGGTCTGGGGCAAGGGCATCGGGTTCTCCCATACGCCCGGGTCCCGAGCGCTCCACCTCGCACTCGGCTCCCGGGGCACTCGTCGGAACTGCTCCGCGGTGGGCGGGAGATGGATGCGTCGCCGACCGGGAGCGGGGGCCGGAGTGCAGAAGCATCGTGGACCTCCGCAACGCCTCCACAGTATTTATCGAATCGTGACAAGTTCTGGCGGCCACGGCATCATCACATCGAACACCCCCGGAAGATTCCCTTCCAACGGTGCGGTGGCGACCGGGTCCAGGCCTTGTCCGCCGCCACACCTCCCCGACGGCAAATTCGAGGCAAAGCCGCGGGACTGCAAGTGGACGGCACGCTCCTGGAGGGAGTACGAGGTGCTCAACTCACCTTCCGGCAGCGGCCGGTGGCGAGGGGCGGCGACTCGGCAGGCTGCTCACCCTTCCACGGGGCGGGCCGTACCCCGGCATGAACGAGGTAACAATGTGCGAACTTCTGAACCGCATCTGGTCCCGCCCCCGCGGCGAGTGGACCCGGGTCCTGCGAAGGGAGCTGCCCGCGCTGGCCGCCGGGATAGTGGACGAACTCCGGGAGGGAATCCCCGGATTCGCCGAGCTGGTGGAGGACATCGGTGAGGACGTGGTCAGACACCGGGTGGAGGCGGGCCTGCTCACCACCCTCGGCTACCGCGAGCCGGCCGACCACGGCCGTCGGCCGGACCCCGAACACGGCCTGGTCGAGGACCACGGCGGGGATCGGGAACTGGCCATGGGACATCAGGAACCGGGCAGGGTGAGGCAGTCGCCGCCACCCCTGACCGTCGTGCCCCCGCAAGGCCTCGGACCGGCGCCCGAGCGGGCCCGGCGCGAGCTCTTCACCGCTCTTACGGGTGACATGACCATGTCTGAAATTGCCCTCGCGGAGCTCGCCGCGGCGGCCGGCTGGCCGCTCCCCTCGGCCGTTCGCGCCATCGCCCTCGCCACACCCGGCGAGACCCAGCAGCTGGCGGCCGTCCTCGAGGACGGCCTGCCCGGCATGGTCGGCGGCCAGCCCTGCCTGCTCGTCCCGGACCAGGACCCGGACGCCCGCAGCGCCCTGGAGGCCGCGCTGCGCGGCCGGTTCGCCGCCGTCGGCCACACCGTCGCCCTGCGGGACACCGCCTCCTCGCTGCGCTGGGCACTGCGGCTGCTGGCCCTGACCCCGGCCCGCGCCGGCCTGGACGCGCGGGCCGTCTTCGTCGACGACCACCTCTCGACGCTGTTGCTGCTCCAGGACGAACCCTTGGCGCACGCGCTGGCCGCGCGCTGGCTGCGGCCGCTCGCGGACCTCACCCCGCGCCAGAGCGAACGGCTCGAAGTCACCCTGCTCGCCTGGCTGGAGGGTGGCGGCGCGCCCGAGGCGGCGAAGGCCCTGAGCGTGCACCCGCAGACCGTGCGCTACCGCATGCGGCAGCTGGAGAAGCTCTTCGGGCCCGGTCTGCGTGATCCGCGGACGCGCTTCGAACTGGAGATGGCACTGCGCAGCCGCCGCCTCATGGCGCAGGTCCGGCGCCAGAACTCCCGGGCGGGCCGCCGGCCGCGCCCGGTGACGGCGGACTTCCGGCCGCCGCTGGGCATGGGCCGTGTGGCCCGCGTCAACGGCCTGTAGGCCCGGGCCTCCCCGCCCCTGAGCCTCCCGCCCCCGGGCGGTCCCCGGCCCCCCGCCCGCGTGGCGTGGGGGGCCGGGCGCCGCCCTTCCTACTGGCCGACGAGTACGGCCGACGCGCCGACGCGCAGCGCGGCGTTGAGGTCGAGCAGCTCCGCGTACGCCCGGGAACAGGACCGGCAAGCGGCCAGATGACGGCTGAGCCCGCGCCCGCGCGGCGCCCCGCGGCGCCGGACGGCCGCCCCGAGCACGGAGCTGTAGTGGCGGCACCGGTCGTCGGCCGCGGTGTCGAGGTGGGCGTTCAGGTAGGCCTCGCGCAGCCCCTCGCGCGCGCGGAAGGCCAGCGAGGTCACCGCGCTCGGGGTGATGCCCAGCAGCAGCGGGACGGGGTGCGGGCAGTCGTCCTCGACGAGCGTGTGCCACAGCACGGCCTTCCAGCGCTCGGGCAGCGTGTGGAAGGAGCGTGCGACGAGCCGGCGGTCCTCGCTGTCCAGCAGCTCGCGCTGCGGGTCCCCGCCGGCCGGGGCCGGGCGGCACCAGGACTCGACGTCGGGCGTCAGCACGGTCCACCCGTCGCCGGCCCGCCACTCGATCGCCGTATGGCGGACCACGGCCAGCAGGTACGGGCGCCACTGCTCCCGGGGTCCGGCGCCGGACCGGACGGCCTGGAGGGTACGGATGAACGCCTCCGAGACCAGGTCCTCGGCGTCCTGCGGTGCGCGGCAGCATGCCCGGGCGCAGGCGAGGGCGGCGGCGCTGTGCCGCCGGTACAAGAGGTCGCAGACGCCGGGGTCCGCCGCGCCGGACGCGTAGGACCTTCTCAGGCGCACGATGAGGTCCCGGTCACGGGGCGGGGTCGGGGACCCGCCCTCGCGCCCGGGACCGGCCGTGGTGTGACGAGAGCCGGACATGACACCGGACATGACACTCCTCGTGTGTTCCAGGGCCCGCGGGCCCCTTCGGGCGACGGCAAGGTGCGGTGGCGGGGCGAAATGCGCTTCGGGACCGCACCCCACACAAGGGGCGACGCGGGGCGGGGGGGGGGGTGGGGGGGTGGGCCCCGGGGGGCGGGACGGCAG